>JBEPWW010000076.1:0-9773 GCA_041642215.1 Salinimicrobium sp.
GGAAGCTTCCCACGGGATAGCATCCAGGCCAAGCAATTTGATCACAAAGGTTGCCCATATTCTGGCCTGGTTTGAAAAATACCAGTAGAAAAAAATAACCGAGGATCGTATAAACCCCTGCTCTTTGTCAAGGCAGGGGTTTATTTTTTTAAGCCTACGGAAATGGATGTTGTTGTTTTAGATTCATTTTGTCCCGGCCTTTTTCGACCAGTTTATAAGTTCCCCCAGATAAGTTCCTACAAAAGAAGAAGCAAAAGCCAGTAGCGCAAAAAGTGTGATTTCCATAGGCCATTCAAAATGGGCTGTGAAATCCCGAAAAACATCATACATGATGCGAAAGATCAATGCGATTACCGCACCCGATCCTATAAATGAAGCAACTTTTACGGTTTCATGCCTAAAAACAAGCTTGAACAGAAAAGAAAATACCAATACAGCCAGCACCATGACCAGACGATAATCCATTCCCCAAAAAAAGATTTCCCGGTAAGGCTGAAACCAGGTTGCCAGTCCACCAGCCAGCAGACCTAAAAATAAAGCGACTACATTGAACTTTTTTTGCACTGAATTCTTTATGGTTAATGAAGATGTGATAATTCGCTTCTGCACTATTAAGTTACGAAATATTTTTTTTCCCTTATAAAACTTTGAGGAGAGACTTGGCCTGCCCCATACCAGGAAAAGAAGATGGTAATCCTCTCATTCCTTTTAAACTTTTTGCTTAAATTTAGACTGCTGTAAATGCCTACAGAATCAAAAACGCTTATTATGCAAAAGTGCCTTTCATTACTCCTGCTTGTCTTATTCGCGACAATATCTTCTGGTCAGGAAATACCTCAACAGGATTTTTATGAATACGATATTGAAAAGCGCCTGGAAGATTTGGGGATAGAATTAAGGGAACAAAAATTACCTCCCGAAATGAAAATCAAACAGGCCACCAAAGCCGGAAATTTGCTTTTCCTGTCTGGAAAGGGACCTACCGGATCTAATGGGGAAAGTATTACAGGCAAAGTGGGTAGCGATCTCTCGACAGAAGAAGGTTATGAGGCAGCACGTTCCATCGCCATAAGCCACTTAGCTGTGATAAAGGCTGAAGTAGGTGACCTCAACAAGGTCGTGCAGATTGTAAAAGTCCTGGGAATGGTCAATGCCGAACCTTCTTTTACAGAACATCCTGCGGTCATCAACGGCTATACAGACCTCATGGTGGAGGTGTTTGGAGAACGGGGAAGGCATGCCCGGTCTGCTGTAGGCATGGTATCTCTTCCCTCTAATATCGCCTGCGAGATAGAAGTGATTGTAGAAATACAGGAAGAATAAGTTAGCCAGCACAGAAGATCTGCAATTCGTTATTTTAAGAGGTTTGTTCCTTTTTGGAAATAATTCGAATAAGCTCATATTCAAACGAAGAAGCATCTGCAGGCGGATTCTCCACAGGTATTTTTCTTACCGCCAGAAGATAGATGTAACCCGGTTCGTACTCAAAACCAATTATACTGTCCTCATAGTAGAAATATACCCAATCGTCTGTTCCTATCGCTTCTCCTTCCTGTACTAAAAGGCATTTACCTTCCATCTCTCCCACGCAGTCTACGGTGTAACTGTTTACCCTCATCATTGTAACTGAAGCCTTATCCTCTTTAAGCCCACAGCCGGTGAAACCCACAAGGATAAATAGAAGTAGAAATTTTTTCATGATGTGTTGATTTAGTATCTACAAAGATACTACGCAAATATAATAGACTGAAAATAAGATAGTTAATTAACAGCGTCTTATTTTGATAACTCTTTTTTTCCCTTTTCACACTTTTACCTCTATCGGCCGGGATCTTCATTTAATTCATATCCCTTCTATCGTGAAATACAGTTAAAACATTTTAAACAGTCCTTCATTCAGGTTCAGATCTTCAGATCCTTTAAGAGGTTCTGAGAGGAGCGGTTTTTCTTTTATGGCCCGGTAGAAAGCCTTTGCATGTCCCACCAGGCTTTCCCTTCTGCTTTTCAGCTTTGCTGCGAGCTCCTCACCATTAAGTTCCCTTAAAGCCTCAAACATCCCCCCTGTTAAAGGTATTGGCAACTATGAGGACCGAATCATGTTTTCTGAAATCTATCTCTTCCAGGTCACCCCATATCCTGGATATGGGAAGTCACCAGGTCCTTTTCATCATCACCTGACACCGAAATATAAACCAGTACAACAAACAGGACCAGCAGCCCTTATAGTAACCATAAAACCTTCTTCATCTTTAAAAAATCTACTGAAAAGATAAAGCTATTAACTTTGACCCGAAAAAGGGAAATAAAAAACAGGTTTACGACCGGGGATTCCTGCTTTCCTTAGCCTGCACCAAACAGAAGCGGTCAAAGCTAAAAACAAACACCGCCCAAACGGTTACCAGAAAAATAGAAAGCATCCAACTGTATTCAATTGCCAGGTAAAAGCCCCTGAAGTAAGACGCCAGCCAGGGAATGACTGCGGCCGGCCCTATCCCCAACAATGCCAAAATGATCCTTCTTTTAGCATCTACCGTGAGGGTCGCGCCACAATTTTTACACTTCCAACCGGAAAAGACGTTTTGAAAAAAATGCTTTCTCAGGTGCAGGCCAAAGGAATATCTATAACCACAATTAGGACAGGTTCTGGATTTCATGCTGTTCGGAATTAATGAAGTCCTAAATTTATTAAATTCCTTTTACAATAGATACCTCTAATCGAGATCGCTTTTTCCCTCCTACTTTAGGCGAAGACATGATCCCGTTGAAAATGGGAATTATTAAATTAGTGAATAGTGCTTAAGGGCTAACCCATATTTTAAACCACAAGAGAATTTAATGTTTAGGCTCAAACACAAGTTCCTCCCCATCTTCAGGAATGAGTAATTGCTCCCGGCTTATTTCCCTTTGATCGGCATATTCCCTTAAATGTTTTCTGGAAACTGTAGCATGATCTACAGCATCCATATGAGTGGCAATAATAATGCTCCCGGGCAGCAGGTTACATACCTCTACAGTTTGCACCTCATCCATAATGATCTTCACCCCTTCCCATACTGCACCTGCGGAATGCGTCATTACTATTTCCGGCTGTTTCTCCTGCAACCACTTTTTAAGATCATTAAAGAGAATGGTATCGCCGCACCAGAAAAAATCAGGTTCCCCGGGAGCAGTGAATAAAAAGCCGGAAGCAGGTCCCATTTGTCTCAGCACTTCCCCTTCCCCATGCCGGCCTTTTATTCGCTGGATTTGAAGAGAACCCTCAGTATACGAATTAGCAATTGGTCGGACATTACAAAAACCCATTTTTTTTATTTGGTTTTCCTCTTCCTCCTGGCACAGTAATGGAAGATCCTTTTCCAGGAATAACTGTGCGCTTTTGTCAAAATGATCGGAATGCAGATGGGAGACCATCAGGATATCCACCCCGGCTACAATCTTCTCCCGGGATAATGGAAGTTCCACTAAGGGGTTTTTTGAGTTTCCTCCATAAGAGGGCATTTGAAATTTTTCCGCGAAACAGGGATCAATTAAAAAATGCTGCCCTGCATAATGAAGGGAAAGCGTGGCGTTTCTTATTAATCGTATCTTCATTTTTTTTGTTTACAGCATCTCTGGCTGGTTCCTTTTAATATCTTCAACCAGAATCCAAAACTTCTGCAGGAATGATCCTGGACCTAAGATGCCGGCAGGGAAATTAAGGAATACTTTAGAAAGTTAAAAATCCGGGAAGGCCATAAGAAATCTCCTGGTTTACTTAAGGTAAAGGCTTTCCGTGTGATACGATACCTATTTGAACTCTAGCCTTTCTGAAGAAAGAGCAAATATGCTCCTGCACTTATGTTTCCCCGGCACCTCTACCCGGGGAGGTATCCAGCTTCTTCCCTACTTTAAAAAATAATTGCTATTTTGAGCACTTTAAAATCAAATTCAACCCATGAAAATCAAAAAACGTTACCTACTTGTGCTCTTTGCCGCTGTTGCTGCAAAGGCTCAGAATTCTGATGAACAACTTCAGGAAAAAGCCATGCAGATCCATGAACGGGTCATTACTATAGATACACACGATGACATTAATGTGGCGAATTTCACAAAAGATAAAAATTACACTCAGGACCTGAATACCCAGGTGAACCTGCCAAAAATGGAAAAAGGTGGGCTGGATGTTTCCTGGTTAATTGTCTATACGGGCCAGGGAGAACTAAATGCAGAAGGTTATAAAAAAGCCTATGAAAACGCCATGTCAAAATTTGAGGCCATTCACCGGCTTGTTAAGGAAATCGCTCCAGATCAGATCGCTTTGGCTACCACTTCAAAAGAGGTGAGGGATATTGTTGCTTCGGGTAAAAAAGTAGCCATGATAGGGGTGGAAAATGCATACCCTATTGGAACTGATCTTGGAAATGTAGAGAAGTTCTATGATCTTGGAGCCCGGTACATGTCCCTTTCACATAACGGCCACAGCCAGTTTTGTGATTCAAACACAGGAGAAGCCGGGGACGACTGGTTACACAACGGTCTTAGTGAAGCCGGGAAGGAAGTAGTAAAGGAAATGAACCGTCTGGGGATGATGATCGATGTTTCGCACCCTTCTAAAGAAGCCATGCGTGAAATGATCGAACTTTCCAAAGCGCCGCTTATTGCCTCCCACTCCTCTGCCCGCGCCCTATGTGACCACAGTAGAAACCTGGACGATGAACAGCTGGAATGGCTTAAAGACAATGGCGGTGTGATCCAGACTGTAGCATTTAGCTCCTATGTGAACACAGAAAAACATAATGCTTTTAATCAAGCGTCTCAACAGGTGTACGTAGAGGTTGGTAAGAAGGTAGGATTTGAAGTGCTGACCCGTGATGAGGTGCGAAAACTTGATCAAAAGGAAAGAACAGCCTATTATGAAAAATTCCGCAACGTACAAAAACTGGCCCAGCCCAAAATTAAAAACTTAAAGGAAAAAGTGCCTCCGGTAGATGTATCTGATTTTGTGGACCATATTGATTACCTGGTAGAAAAGATAGGGGTCGATCACGTAGGGATCAGTTCTGATTTTGATGGTGGTGGTGGTATTGAAGGCTGGCAGGATGCTTCAGAATCTTTTAACGTCACCCTTGAATTGGTAAAAAGAGGCTATACAGAAGAAGATATCGCTAAATTATGGGGAGAGAACCTACTTAGGGTTCTGGATGAAGTACAGGCTATAGCCTCAGAAATACAGAGCTAAAGGAAAAATTTGTTATTAAATATATTAAAAGCAGGCTGCGGTACCTCCGGTCTGCTTTTTTTTATTCGGTAGGCAAGAGATAATGGTCAACATTCTCTACTTTTTTTTCAGGGCTTTCCTTTTCTGAATTTCCTGTCCCACCACACGAAAAGCAGAAATAGCACAATACTGATAATGGAAGTCCAGAGCAAGCCTGTTTTTAATCGTTCATAATTTCCGCCTAACCAGGCAATGAAAATGATGAGCGGAGAGATCCCGATCATGGTGGCCCCTATGAACCTCCAGTATCCCATCCTTAGGATCCCTCCTACAAGACTGATCGCGTCGTTGGACAGGAAAGGACTAAGCCGCACCACGATCACCGTCCAAAAGCCGTAATCTTCAATAAACGCCGTTATCTTCTTTTCAGATTTAGGTCCTATTAACTTTTCTACGATCACGGGACCAAAATAGCGACCAATAAAATAGCCAATCGTAGAAGCCATAAATACGGCTGCAAAAAGGATAAGGCTACCTATAACCGGCCCATAGGCAAGGATGGCGACTACCATAAGAACCGGCGTTGGAATCACCAGGAGGAACATTTGCAGGATCATGGTAAGAATGATGACTACAGGCCCTAAAAGTCCGAACTGGGCTACCCAGTTTTCTGTTCGCCTTTCGTCCCCACTGGTTAACACATCCCACCCATTGTCCAAAAATTCCTTTACAGATGGAATAAAAAAATAGCTTAAGATTAGCGCCGCGATGATCGTTAGGGAAAAATACAATGGGGCTTTACTCTGTTTAACCGAAGTTGTTTCAATATCGTCTGGCATAGGCTTCTTATTCCTTTTGAATTGTTACTCGCTGAATTGTGCCGGGATCGCCTTCACTGGAAATATATAAATTGGCCTCCTCATCAAAAGTAAGCCCTTCGGGCTGCGGGAAATCTTCTTCATTAAGAATATACAAAGCCCTAGCAGTGCTTTTCCTGTCCAGAACCAGTAACATGGGGCTTCTGCCATCCAGCAAAAGGACATCCCCTGTAACAGGATGGATATTCACTTCTGATGGTTTAAAGGTGTCCTGAATATTTTTCTCCCGTATTGGGTCAAAAAGGGAATCTTGAAAATCTATGCGGTACACCGGTTCTTTTAAAAGTTCCCTGCTTTCCATATCAAAAGCAAATATGCCTTTGCTTTCCTCTTCGAAAGGGTCTGCCTCTTTTATGGCAATTAATAAACGATCATGCTTTTTATCATAACACAAGCCTTCCACATCCCGCTTCCTTTTTAACCAGGTCTCAATTTCACTTATGCGGGGGGTTGTTCGGAAATCCTCTATTTCAAACAGGGTACCATCAGATCGTACCACATAGGCGGTAGTACCCACCACAGCTATGCCTTCGTAGTCCCCCCCACCGGCAAACTGAATCTTTCTTTCTACACGGGATTTCTTCAGGTCATAGATAAAGATCTCCCCGTCTTCATCCTGTATACAGGCTATCCTATCATTTTCAAGGTAGGAGATGCCGGAAACCTCTTCCAGTTCTTCAGGTAGCTCCCATTTCTTTTCGATTATTATCTCACTGGAGAATTCGGGCCGGGGATTTCCATTCCTGCCGGCAAGCAGAATAATGGCTACAAGGAGCAGAATTCCAGCAGTAATCCCGGTGATGATCTTATTGATACCCATAGATTTAAAATTACTAAAAATGATTATCCTGCCCCCGGGATTTAATTATATCTTATAACTTCTTTGATAAAGATTAGGAAATTAATTAATGGCCTGATTCATGCAGGCTCCTGCTAAAGTTATATTAAGGATTAAACTAATTTGAGTCAGGATTCGTTATTTTACCCGACACTAATCTACTATGCTAAAGAAAATCAAGAACCGCCCGGTATTGAAGTGGGGCCTGGGAATCCTTCTAACAGGAGTGATGGCCCTTATAATTTTATACGTGAGCATCTATATGGGCTTATGGGGGAAGATCCCGGAAAAGACCGAATTGAGCCACTTACAGCAAAATGAAGCCACAGAGATCTTTGCTTCTAAAGGGGAGCTAATAGGAAAGTATTACATCTTTGACCGGCAACCGGTATTTTATGGAGAGCTCCCCCAACATCTTATCGATGCCCTGATCGCTACTGAGGATGCCCGGTTTTACGAGCATTCCGGTATCGACAGCCGAAGCCTCTTTAGGGTCTTTTTTAAAACGATCCTGCTGGGCGACAGATCATCGGGAGGTGGCAGTACCATAAGTCTGCAGCTGGCCAAGAATCTCTTTGGCAGAGAAGACCACGGTTTCCTCAGCATGCCGGTGAACAAGCTACGCGAATCAATTATTGCCCGTAGGTTAGAGGAAATATATTCCAAAAAAGAGATCCTGGAGCTGTATTTCAACACGGTACCTTTTAGTGATAATACCTTTGGAATAGAAAGTGCAGCCAGAAAATTTTTCAATACTACTACCGAAGAATTAAAACTGGAGGAAGCCGCAGTCCTGGTAGGTACCCTGAAAGCCTCCCACTATTATAATCCCAGATTATACCCAGATCGAAGTCTGGACCGCCGAAATGTTGTACTGCATCAAATGGAGAAATATGGTTATTTAACCCCAAAAGAACTGGTGCAGACCAGACAAAAGCCTCTGGAATTACAATACCAGTATTTTAACAACAACGGTGGGGTCGCCCCTTACTTTCGCTCACAACTTAGAAAGGAAGCGAGCAGAATCCTGGATACCGTGAAGAACAGAGATGGGGAACCGTACAATATCTACCGGGATGGCTTAAAAATTTATACTACCCTGGATTATAACATGCAGGTTCTTGCAGAAGAAGCCATGGTAGAACATATGAGCAACCTGCAGCAGCAGTTCGAAAATGCCTACAGCAAAAACGCACCCTGGAAGAACGAAAAGATCCTCAGGAATGCCCTGCAAAAAACTTCACAGTATCGCAGTCTTCAGGCAGCGGGGTGGCCTGAGAAGGATATCATGGATTCCCTGCATAGGGAAAAGCAAATGGAATTGTTTGATTGGGGTAAAAAGAAAATGATCACAGCCAGTATCGCCGACAGTGTTCAGCATTACATGAAATTCCTGAATGTGGGAATGATCAATATTGAACCGCAAACGGGAGCTGTAAAATCCTGGATAGGAGGAATTAATCATGAATTCTTTAAATATGACCACATTTCCCAAAGTCGCAGACAAATTGGCTCAACTTTCAAACCCGTGGTTTACACAGCTGCCCTGGAGGAGGGAATAGATCCCTGCACTTACTATTCTGCCAGAGAGGTTACTTATGATGAGGAATGGACTCCTTCTAATTCCACCAAAGAAGAGGATCCCCATATAAATTACTCCATGCAGGCAGCGCTGAGCAAATCCCTAAACACTATTGCCGTTAAGGTTCTGTATGATGTAGGCTTACAAAATGTGCTTTCACAGGCACGAAAGATGGATTTTCCTGCCTTGCCCCCTTATCCGTCAATTGCTTTGGGAACTGCAGAAATGAGCGTCAAAGATCTTGCCGGCTCTTATGCGAGTTTTGCCAACAGAGGAAAGCCTGTAGCTCCTTACATGATCACCAGGATCGAAGATAAGTTTGGAAATAAAATAATTGAATTAGAACCCCAGATCAATGAAAAACCGGCTTTCTCGTCCACCACGGCCAGTATGATAATAGAAATGATGAAATCGACCGTTAATAATGGTACAGCTTCACGATTGCGACACAAATACAGGCTTCCCAATGACATAGCGGGCAAAACAGGAACTACCCAGGATAATAAAGACGGCTGGTTCGTTGGGATCACCCCTAATCTAATTTCGGTCACCTGGGTAGGCGCCGATGATCATCGAATAGGTTTCCCGTACACCTCAATGGGACAGGGTGCCAATTCAGCTTTACCCATGTTCGCGCTTCTGATGCAGAAAATGAACAGGGATGAAAATTTTAATGATATTACCCGGGCCCGATTTGCCCCTCCCTCTTCCAGCGTTCAAATGCTGCTGGACTGTGAGCCTTCCAAAAGAGACAACTTTCTGGAACGGCTTTTTACCGGTAGCGATCAGGAAAAGGGGTCTCGTGATCAATCTAAAAAAGAGAGCAAGGGCTTGATATCCAAGATTAAGGGGCTTTTTTCCAAGAAAGACAGGAATTAAATAGTTTCGATGATATCCGCCAATGTTATAAAACAAAGCCCGGAGCAGATCCGGGCTTTACTCTTTGCTATCATTTTCATTTAAGTTGGGATCTTATCGGTTTTTTCCCTTTCCCAGAAACGGTGCTGACCAATAGCTTCAATAAAGCTATCTGCCAGTCCCAGTCCGGGATCTTTTAACCTCTGGCTTTCGGTATCTATACTCACTACCAGGTGTTCACTATACGTGGCTTTTAAAAGGTTTTTGGCATCCCCATCCATCGCTATTGCTTTGCAGTGCTTATAGCCCTCATGTGCGATAGGACGGTTTATAGGAATTTCATGGAAATTGGGACTCCCCAGCCGGATCTCCATATGACTGTTTTTAGAAATTACTAGTGATAACCTCCTGAAGATAATA
>JBEPWW010000077.1:0-9660 GCA_041642215.1 Salinimicrobium sp.
TCCGGGAACCACAATGACCTTCTTAGGCTCTCTCCCCCCTAATTGCTGCCGGGTCTTTTCATTTGCCAGCACCGCTACTTCCACTTCTTCCCGGCTAAGGTCTAAAGACAATTCCATGGTAAACCGCATTTTCCCGTTAAAAGATATTGGATACTCCTTGGTGCTTTCCACCAGGTACTTTTCCTCAAATACCGGATACGTGGCAGTGGTTATGGATTCTTCATGCCCCAGTTTTTTCCAGAGCTCTTCTGCAATATGTGGTGCGTAAGGCGCGATCAACACTGCAAGAGGCTCCAAAACTTCCCTTTGATCACATTTCTGTGCAGCAAGTTCATTGACACAGATCATAAAAGTACTTACCGAAGTATTAAAGCTAAAATTCTCTACGTCTTCGGTCACTTTTTTAATTGTCTTGTGAAGGGTTTTCAACGAATCGACTGATGCCTTTTCCTCTGTTACCCCAAACTCCCCTCCAGGATGGTAAAGCTTCCACATCTTCTTAAGGAAATTATGCACTCCTGTAATTCCCGCGGTATTCCATGGTTTAGCCTGTTCCAGTGGCCCCAGGAACATCTCATACATCCTTAGGGTATCTGCCCCGTAATTCGCGCAAATCTCATCGGGGTTCACCACATTGTATTTGGATTTGGACATTTTTTCCACTTCCCTGCCTACCACATATTCCCCTTCTGCTTCTGTAATAAATTCTGCTTCGGAAAATTCGGGACGCCAATTTTTAAATCCTTCAATATCCAGCTCATCAGAAGCATTTACCAAAGAAACATCGGCATGAATAGGCTGCACCGCCTGGTCCCCGATGAGATTTTTTGATATGAATTTATTTTCCCCTTCCAGCCTGTAAACGAAGGCGCTGGTCCCCAGGATCATCCCCTGATTGATGAGTTTTTTAAATGGCTCATCCACCGTAAGGTACTCCCGGTCCTTCAGGAACTTTGTCCAGAATCTTGAATACAGCAAATGTCCCGTAGCATGTTCACTCCCCCCAATATACAGGTCTACGTTCTCCCAGTACTGCTGCGCTTCAGGAGAAACAAATTCCTCTTCATTCCCGGTATCCATATATCTGAAGAGGTACCAGGAACTTCCTGCCCATCCGGGCATGGTATTTAATTCTAACGGAAAAACGGTTTTATGATCAATGGCAGCGTTGGAAACTACTTCCTTTGTTTGCACGTTCCAGGCCCAGTGAGAAGCATTCCCCAAAGGTGGTTCCCCGGTTTCTGTAGGGAGGTATTTTTCTACTTCAGGAAGCCGAAGTGGTAAATGTTCTTTTTCGATCATTTGTGGCAGGCCGTTTACATAATATACAGGAAAAGGCTCTCCCCAGTATCGCTGTCGGCTAAACACGGCATCCCGCAAACGGTAATTCGTTTTTCCTTTTCCCTGTCCCATCTTTTCCAGCTCCAAAATGGCTTTATTCATGGCTTCTTTATACTGAAGGCCACTTAGGGAGCCCGAGTTGGCGATCACTGTACCTTCTTTCCCAGTGCATGCCTCTTCAGAAATATCCACATTTTCAAAAATGTTTCTAATATGCAGGTCAAAATGCTTTGCAAAGTCATAATCCCGCTGGTCTCCGCAAGGAACAGCCATTACCGCTCCCGTACCATATCCCGCTAAAACATAATCCCCAATCCAGATGGGTATCGATTCTTTAGTAAAGGGATGTTCGGCATAGGCTCCGGTGAACACCCCGCTTATACTCTTCACATCGGCCATTCTCTCGCGCTCACTACGCTTGGCAGTCGTCTGTACGTAAGCCTCCACCTCTTCCCGGTGTTCGGGGGTCGTGATCTTTTGCACCAGGTCATGCTCTGGGGCCAGGGTCATAAAGGTAACCCCGTAAATGGTATCAGGTCGCGTGGTAAAAACTTCGATCCATCGCTCCTTTTCATTTACTTCTGAACTTTGAACCCTGAACTTAACTGAAGCCCCTACAGATTTCCCGATCCAGTTTCGCTGGCTTTCCTTCAAACTTTCTGTCCAGTCAATTTTATCCAGGTCCTGTAGCAGGCGCTCGGCATAAGCCGAGATACGCATGCTCCACTGGGTCATCTTCTTCCGGATCACCGGATATCCACCTCGTTCTGATACCCCGTTAATGATTTCATCATTGGCAAGAACAGTCCCTAATTGCGGGCACCAGTTCACTTCGGTCTCAGCAAGATAGGTCAACCTGTACTTTAATAGCTGCTCCTGTTTTTCTTCCGGGGAGAAACCACTCCAGCCCACTGCTGTGAAGGGAACGACATCCTCGTCACAGGCCGCATTCACCCCATAACTTCCTTCCGCAGCGAATATCTCCTCCAGTTCAGAGACCGGCCTTGCCGCACCCCGGTTCCGGTCATACCAGGAATTAAAAAGCTGAATGAAGATCCATTGCGTCCATTTGTAATACTGTGGATCACTTGTGCGCACTTCCCTGCTCCAGTCAAAGGAAAACCCGATCTGGTCAAGCTGTTCCCTGTACCGTTTTATATTCTGTTCTGTGGTAAGTGCAGGGTGCTGACCGGTCTGGATCGCATATTGTTCTGCCGGCAACCCGAAGCTGTCATACCCTTGTGGATGCAACACATTGTATCCTTTGTGCCGCTTATAGCGGGCATATATATCACTGGCAATATACCCCAGCGGGTGCCCTACATGCAACCCGGCTCCCGAAGGATAGGGAAACATATCCAGTACGTAATATTTTGGTTTATCAGAATCGTTTTCAGCCCTGAAAGTCTGATTTTCGGCCCAGTATTTTTGCCAGTCTTCTTCTATTCGATTAAAGTCGTAACTCATTCCAGAGGTTTTTTGCCGTAATTGTTTCAGCGTCTCGTTTATAACAGCTCCCGAAAGGATCAGGAAAGGGCAAAAATACGTTTAATGTACGAAAGTGAAAAGTTTGGGCGTTTTAAAGAACGGGAATGATTAACTTTCTTATTTTTACACAAAATTACGTAGCCGCAGTATGAGTTCATCTTTTGAAAGGTATCAAAAAAGACGCTTGATTTCATCCTATTTTTCAGTGGTTATCAGTATTGCACTGGTGCTTTTCCTTCTTGGCCTTCTGGGTCTTCTCGTGCTCAATACCAAAAAAATAGCCGATCACTTTAAGGAGCAGATCGCCCTCACCATCTACCTGAAGGATACTGCCAAAGAGGTCGAGATCAACCAGCTTAATAAAAGCCTGGCTCTGGCCGAATATACCAAGAGCACCACCTACGTCACCAAGGAGGAAGCGGCAGAGGCCCATAGCAAGGAAATAGGGGAAGATTTCATGGATTTTCTGGGTTATAACCCACTGCAGAATTCCATTGATGTTTACTTAAAGGCAGATTACATAAGTTCAGGTGAAATAGACCAGATTGCAGAGGACATTGCGGCCAAAGGCTTTGTTGACGAAGTGACCTATGACAGGCCACTTATCGCCCTGCTCAATGAAAATGTTACCCGCATTAGTTTTTGGGTGCTGGTCATTAGCGGGATCTTTACTTTTATTGCCGTCCTGCTCATCAACAGCTCCATTCGGCTTTCTGTATATTCGAAAAGATTTATCATCAAAACCATGCAAATGGTAGGCGCGACAAAAAGATTCATTAGAAAACCTTTTATCTGGAAAAGTGTGAAACTGGGAATGACAGGCGCATTCCTCGCTCTGCTCGGGATGGGTGCCGTTCTTTATTACATGAACAGGAGTTTTCCAGAACTCGAACTGCTAAATGACAAGAGTCTGTTGATCGCCATTTTTGCAGGGGTTTTTTTAATGGGGATCATCATCACCTGGCTCAGTACCTTTTTTGCAACCCAGAGATTCCTGAATCTTAAAACTGACGAATTGTATTACTAGTACCTTATTTTTAAAGTCTGCAGGGAAGACACTCATAAAAGCACCGCAGACCTAACCCATACAGAAATGAACAAGAACAGAAAACCTTTACATAAACAAGACCTTAACTTCGTTTTTGGGAAGAAAAACTACATAGTGATGGGAATAGGCCTCGCGGTCATAGCTCTTGGCTTTATTCTTATGGCAGGCGGCGGCAGTGATGATCCCAATGTCTTTAACCCCGAGATCTACAGCTTTAGAAGAATACGACTGGCTCCCGCTTTGGTACTCCTTGGTTTTGCAATAGAAGTATATGCTATTCTTCTGAATCCCGATAAAAAATAAGTAATGGACGTTATTGACGCTTTGTTCCTGGGGATTGTCCAGGGACTTACCGAGTTCCTCCCGGTTTCCTCCAGCGGACACCTGGAAATTGCAAAAGCTATTCTTGGAGATCAGAGCATTCCTGAAGAATCCCTGATGGTAACTGTAGTTCTACATTTTGCAACTGCTTTGAGCACCATAGTGGTATTTAGAAAAGACGTGGCAGACATTTTTCGCGGGCTTTTCCAGTTCAAGTGGAACGATGAGTTTATCTTTTCCCTCAAGATCGTGATCTCCATGATACCCGCCGCCCTAATTGGCTTTTTCTTTGAGAAAGAAATGGAGTTCCTCTTTGGGGGCAACATCATGCTTGTAGGTTTTATGCTCCTTATTACAGCCCTGTTGTTATGGCTGGCAGACAAGGCAAAAAATACCGGCAAAGCTGTTAGTTACTCTAATGCATTTGTAATTGGGGTATCTCAGGCCCTTGCGTTGCTTCCCGGGATTTCCCGAAGTGGCGCCACCATTTCCACCTCGGTCCTGCTTGGGAACGATAAAACAAAAGCAGCCCGTTTTTCATTCCTGATGGTAGTCCCCCTTATCTTCGGAAAAATAGGAAAGGATCTTTTAAGCGGGGATCTGATGGGCACCACTGTTCAAACGCTGCCTTTGATAGCCGGGTTTATCGCAGCATTTATCGCTGGATTCGCCGCCTGCACCTGGATGATCCAACTGGTTAGAAGAAGTAAATTGTCTTATTTTGCCATTTACTGTTTCGTAGTAGGTGTAATCGCTATAGTTTATGGATATTCAACCCTCTAGAAAATTGACAGAAGAAGAATTTAAAGCAGGGCAGATCCTGCTCTTTGATAAACCTCTGGAATGGACCTCCTTTCAGCTGGTCAACAAGGTGCGCTGGCTGATAAAGCGCCAATTTAAGATCAAGAAGATCAAGGTAGGCCATGCAGGCACTCTGGACCCCCTGGCATCTGGTTTGCTCATCATCTGTACCGGGAAGGCCACCAAACTTATTGAAGACCTGCAGGGGCAGGAAAAAGAATATACCGGCACCTTCACCCTGGGCGCTACTACGCCTTCCTACGATATGGAGACCGGTGTTGACCAGACTTTTCCAACAGAGCATCTTGAACCGGAAGTTATACAGGCCGCCACCGCTGCTTTTAAAGGGGATATACAGCAGCTACCCCCCATATTCTCTGCTCTTAAAAAAGATGGCAAACGACTTTACGAATATGCGCGTAAAGGGGAAGAAGTAAAAATCGCGGCACGAAACGTGCATATTGCTGATTTTGAAATAACAGGTATCTCATTACCAGAAGTATCATTCCGAGTTGTTTGCAGCAAAGGCACCTATATAAGGAGCCTGGCTCATGACTTTGGGAAGGAATTGAACAGCGGGGCTTATCTTTCCGCTTTGAGGAGGACGAGGATTGGAGACTATATGATTGACAACTCCCTTAGCATTGATTCCTTTGAAAATGAGTACCTTTAAAAGAGTTTGTTGAATTATACATGGGATTTTTCGAAGAAAATAAAGCTTTGATCATTACAGTTCTGCTGTTTTCAGTATTACTGCTGGCTATGTACAATATCAATATGTCAACTGCCAATAAAAAGGCACGGGAAACCCTGGTAGAGCTTCAGAATTACAGAACAGAGGAGCCTGCCGAAGAGAAGCAGCAGGACGAGACGCCACCCGAACCTCCAAAACCGGCTCCAAAACAGCCTAATCTGGAAACCCACCAGGCCTATAATCAAAATCAGGAAGAAAGTAGGCAGAATTTTGAATCCCGACTGGAGGAGATCCTGCAGAAAAATGCCGAACAAAGGGATGCTTCAGAAGAAGAACAAACCCGGCCAAGTACGGGCGAGCAGGCGGTCACCCCAAAACGCAAACAGCAGGCCCGAAAACGCTCAGACGGGGATAACAACTCCAGTGAATCTGCAGTGAAACCGGGCACCATGAAAAACAGCTCGATATCCTTCTCGCTGGTAGGCCGCAATGCCGTTAATATCCCTAACCCTATCTATACCTGTGAATCCTCCGGAAGGATCGTTGTCAATGTTAAGGTCAATGAGCAAGGTTTCGTAACCAACACATCCATCAACAAATCAAGCTCCTCCACGTCCAACGAATGCCTTACTGAAAAAGCATTGGAATATGCCTCAGACGCGGTTTTCTCCAGCCTTGCCGGCAGAAAATCCCAACCCGGAACCATAACTTACAATTTCCAGGGACAATGAGCGGGGTCCAGCGATGTGAATGGTGCAGAGGGGATGAGCTTTACGAAGCTTACCATGACATGGAGTGGGGTGTTCCACTTTTTGAGGATCAAAAACTTTTCGAATTCCTTATACTTGAAACTTTCCAGGCCGGCCTTAGCTGGATCACTATTCTGCGGAAAAGAGAAAACTTTAGAGAAGCTTTTGATGACTTTGATTATCATAAAGTAGCTGATTATTCAGAAGAAAAAGTGGAGCAATTAATGGAAAATTCCGGTATTGTTCGAAATGAAAAAAAAATAAAGGCAAGTATCTCAAATGCCGCCGCTTTTATAGAAATCCAAAGGGAACATGGCTCCTTTTCAGCTTATATATGGTCATTTACCAACCACCGTCCGTTACTGAACCATTGGGAAAGATATAAAGATGCACCCGCCAAAACTGCGGTGAGCATTGCGTTGAGCAAAGATCTTAAAAAACGCGGATTTAAATTTGTGGGACCTACTGTGGTATATGCGCACATGCAGGCAACCGGCATGGTGAACGATCATGAAGTGAGCTGTTTCAGACACGCGGAAGTACAGAAGATCGAACTTCCCTAAGTTTTATCCCTTATTGCAGGAATTTGAGGAAATCCCTCCTGGGGATCTCTTCTGCCCCAAGGCTCTCCAGATGGGCCGTATATACCTGGCAGTCGATTAGCACAACCCCCTCTTCTTTAAGCTTTTCCACCATTTTAATAAACCCATATTTGGATGCGTTACTAACCCTGGTAAACATGCTTTCCCCACAAAATATTTTCTTTTCCCGAAGATACACCCCGTACAATCCACCAACCAGTTCGTGGTCCTGCCACACTTCCACAGATATGGCTTTTCCACTCTTATGGAGCTCAAGATAAGCTTTCCTCATCTCTGCCGTGATCCAGGTGCCGTTCTCCTCTCCCCGATCAATCATCGCACAGTGTTCGATCACATTCGCAAAATCGCAGTTCCATGTCACCTCAAAAATATTTTTTCTCAGCAATTGTTTCATGCTCTTCGATACTTTAAGCTTATGAGGAAACAATACCATCCGGGGATCGGGGCTCCACCATAAGATAGGCTGGGAAGCATCATACCATGGAAAAATGCCGTTGCTGTAGGCCTCCATCAGTCTTTCAGGAGAAAGATCTCCCCCAAAGGCCAGCAACCCTATAGGATCTGCCATCTCGGGAGAAGGGAATTTTTGATGTGGCTCCAGGAACTTCATCTTATTTTTTCTATAGTGAAAAATACTTAATTACACCCTATAAAAAAAGCTCAGCTCCATAAGAAGCTAAGCTTTTTCATCACTGATGAGGCTACCTTAGAAAGGCAGATCATCATAGTCTTCCTCATTAAGGTCGTTGGCAGGTTCGAATTGGTCTGCCGGTGGCGGTACATTTCCTCCTCCGGTTTGAGCCGCCAGATTTTCTATTCGCCATCCCTGTATCGAGTTGAAATATTTTGTTTCCCCCTGTGGGTTCACCCATTCTCTACCCCGAAGGTTCACCCCGATCTTCACCGGCTGCCCCACTCCAAAATTATTAAGCAGGTCACACTTATCCTGTACGAATTCCACCAGGATGTGTTGAGGATATTGTTCCTCTGTGGTCACCACTACTTCTCGCTTCCTAAAACCATTGCTCCCAAAGGTCTTGGTTTCCCCAATCATTTTGATCTTTCCTTGTACTTCCATTTTAATTCTTTTTTGCTAATAATATTTTCCAGGCCGCAGCCGGATCGTTCTTCTCTAAATACTCTTTTGCTTCTGAATGTAATGCCTCCTCATCTTCCTTTTTCAGCATCCCCTCAATTTCAGGATGGGTTTCCACAAAGGCTTTTATATCTTTTTGCGAGGGTAAATTTTCCACATTTCCCAGCTTCCCAAGATCGTTACCCGTCAATATCCTGCTGTTCCTGATCTCTGTGGCGATGGAATCCACACCTATTCCCAGAGTAGACAAAGGTTTAGGCACTTCAAACATCCCCGATCTGGCACGGGTATACCAATTTCCTCCCATTCTTGCCACCTGGTCGATCTTGTGCTGATCTATTAAGCCCGTCTCATCCAGTATATCTTCTTTAATATGCATTTTCACCACTTCACATATCACCAGGTTGCCGGCACCCCCTTCATTTCCCAGTTCCACAACCTCCCTGATCCTGCACTCCATCTGCACCGGAGATTCGGCTACCCTAAATGGCTTAACAAGTTCTGATTCCAGCATGCTCAGGCCGGCTTTCTCAAATTCATTCACCCCTTCTCCATATTCTGTACTTGAGAGGGAAACCTGTTGTACTATATCGTAATTTACAACATTTATGACTACCTCCATAGTAGCTTTACAATTGGTGTACGTATGCTTCACCGTATTATCTCTACCCCTTCTTGCAGGAGAAAAAATGAGTATGGGTGGATTGGCACTAAACACATTGAAAAAACTAAACGGGGAAAGGTTAGGCCTTCCTTCAGCATCGATGGTACTGGCCAGCGCTATAGGCCTGGGGCCCACAGCACCAAGCAGGTACTGATGCATTTTTCCGGTAGCGGTTTCTTTAGGATCGATGCTTAACATATTCCAATTTTGGACAAAGGTAACGAAAGCTACCTAGTAATGAAAAACAGAAGCCCACAATAATATTCCTGTAAAAACGCTTATATTTAAATCGCACAAAAGCTAATGCATCCATGAGGTTTTCAGACGAACGAAACTTTCGCCGCTGGTTTATCATTCTCTCTTCCCTGTTAATAGTCACCCTCATTGTGTGGAATGCAGTATCTTTTTTCCAGCGCATCAAACAGGACGAACGACAAAAGATGAATATCTGGGCTGCTGCCCAAACTTCCCTGGTGCAGGCCAATGATGATACCGATCTGGACCTCATCTTTACCATTATCAATAGCAACACCAGTATCCCTACCATCCTGGTAGATGAGACAGGAGCTATAGCCGATGTCCTGAACGTTCCCGACGAGATCAGGAACGAGCCGGAAAAACTGCAGGCATACCTTCGTAGTCTCAGGAGTGACAATAGACCTATTGAAATGGACCTGGGAAGCGGGAAGATCCATCAAGTTTACTACGGAAACTCCCCGTTGCTCAACAAGTTAAAATATTATCCCCTGGCCCTGCTTCTTATCATCATCCTCTTTGTCGCAGTCATTTACTTTTTCTACACCACTACAAAAACCAGTGAACAGAATAAACTCTGGGCCGGTATGGCTAAAGAGAC
>JBEPWW010000078.1:0-9415 GCA_041642215.1 Salinimicrobium sp.
CTGAGTTATTACTGCAAATTAAGGCAATAAAATTAGAGGCACAACAAGGATTTGATTGGGCCAGCGGATGGAAATCTCCCATTTATTGTGATAACCGGATCATTCTTTCATACCCGCCCATCAGGAATTTCGTAAGGGAAAACCTGGCCCGCCAGGTAGAGGAACTTTACGGCCGGGCAGATGTGATAGCCGCTGTAGCTACGGGTGCCATAGGAATTGGTATGCTGGTAGCAGAGTACCTTAGCCTGCCGTTCATATATGTGAGACCCGAGGCAAAAGGGCACGGCCGCAAGAACCAGATCGAGGGCAAGCTCGAAGAAGGGCAAACGGTGGTAGTGATCGAAGACCTTATAAGCACCGGAAAAAGCAGCCTTAACGCTGTAAAAGCTTTGCAGGAAGCAAATGCCCAGATCAAGGGTATGCTGGCCGTTTTCACCTATGGGTTCGAAACCGCTAATACGAACTTTAGGGAAGCAGGCGTGGAATTGCACACCTTGAGCAACTATGACTACCTGGTAGAAGTCGCTCAAAGGACCAACTACATCAATGCCTCTGAAGCTGAGATCCTGAAAAGCTGGCGAAAAGATCCGGCAAACTGGAAAAAATAAAAAAACTATGAAACTAGAAAGCGAAAAAGTAACCGTCCAAAAGAGCCAGCAAGAGCTCTATAATTTTCTCACCAACGTAGAGAATTACGAGCAGATCATGCCGGAGAGCAAAGAAAAATTCGAGGTGCGATCAAGCGACACCTTTGCCTTTGCCTTAAAGGGAATGCCGGAAATTGAACTGCAGATCAAAGAGACACGCGTCCCTGAGTTCATCGTCCTGGGGTCGACCTCAGACAAATTTAACTTCGCCCTGGATGTCATCATTGAAGAGGCAGGTCCCGAAAAAAGTGAAACCCAGATGTTCTTCCATGGAAAATTCAACACCATGATGGCCATGATGGTAAAGGGACCACTAAAGAAATTCATTGGCACCCTGGCAGAGAACGTATCAAAACTGTGATCAAAAACAGAGTTTGATCTCCTTTAGGTCATATTCCCTGGACCCATCCTCTCTGCGCACCACCAGTTTCCCACTAAGGGACACATCTTCGATGATCCCGGGAAACAGGCTTTGGTCGGGCAGCTGAAAGGTTGAGGGAATATGGATCCTGAAGAGGTGCTTTTTATAGCGCTCCAGGATCTCTTCAGCATGAAGATCCCCCATTCCAGGGAGTTCTTTCTCCAGGTCCCCGAGGATCACATTCAGCACCTCGTCCCTGTCATAGCTTTGCCCGGTGACCGTACGCAGGGAACCCGCGAGGGGCAGGCCTTTGAAATCGGTCTGGTTCACATTCAAACCAATTCCTATTACGGTTGCACCCACCCTGTTCTCGGTGATCACGTTTTCTATAAGGATGCCACCTATTTTTAGACCGGCTGACATAATGTCGTTGGGCCATTTTACTTTCAGTTTTGGGATATTTAATTTTTTAAGACTGCCAACAATAGAGGTCGCGACCACGGCGCTAAGCAGGAATTGATGTGAAATAGAAAAACCCGGTCTTGGAAAAACCACCGTGAACGTAAGATTTTGGCCGGGTTTTGATTCCCAGATTGTTCCCCGCTGTCCTCTTCCTTCCAGCTGCCGGTCAGCCACAATACAGGTGGCCGGCATATGCGGGTTTTCTTTAAACATTTCACGCGCGAAGGAGTTCGTGGAGTTGATGGCACTAACTTTGATAAGGTGCATATAGAAAGATGAATTAATGCAGGCGTTAAATGTTATTCAATCGGGGCTTTTAAAAGAGTAAAAAGTAATAACTTTGCGCAAAGAAATAAATTTAATGACAAAAAAAGAAACGAACAACGACATACTTATTGCACACATAATCAAAGGGATCGAAGAGGTCAAAGGAAATGACATCGACATCCTGGACTTACGAGACATAGAAAATACCGTTTGTGATTATTTCGTTATCTGCAACGGAACTTCAAATACGCAGGTAAACGCCATAGTGAACTCCATACAGAAAACAGTAAGTAAATCTTTAAAAGACAAGCCCTGGCACATTGAAGGATCAGAAAATGCCGAATGGGTGCTTATGGATTATGTCAATGTTGTGGTGCATGTTTTCCAGAAACATATCAGGGAGTATTATGATATTGAAAGTTTATGGGGAGATGCCAAAACCACGTCAATAGAAACAAATTATTAAGATTTTTAAGTAACAGAGAATGGCGAAAGAACAACCGAAGAAAAATACAGACCCAAAAAAACCAAAATTTAGCGCCTACTGGATCTATGCGGCTATCATTTTGGTTTTTCTTGCTATCAACTTCTTTAGCGGGAGCGGGTTCAGCGATCCTCAGAAAACAAACCCTTCTGAATTCCTGACATTCCTCGAACAGGGGGATGTAAAGAGGGTGGTGATCGTGAATCGCAACCAGGCCCGGGTATTTCTTACTGAAGAAGCCAAGCAGAAAGACGTTCATAAACCGGCAACAGAAGGCGAACTTTTCCCCACAGGGGATAACCCCAATTACGTTTTTGAATTCGGGGACCTTCAAAACCTGGAAGATGACATACGGGAGGTCAAAGCAGAGAACAATCTGGACACCCCTGTGGTTTTTGAATCCCAGCACAATGTATGGGGGGATATCTTCCTAACGCTGCTTCCATTTATCCTTATCATTGGTATCTGGATCTTCATCATGAGAAGAATGAGCGGTGGCGCCGGGGGCGGTGCAGGAGGACAGATCTTTAACATCGGGAAATCAAAGGCCAAGCTTTTTGACCAGAACACAGATGTGAAGACCTCTTTTAAAGACGTAGCCGGACTGGAAGGTGCCAAGGAAGAAGTTCAGGAGATCGTGGATTTCCTTAAGCACCCTGAAAAATATACCTCCCTGGGAGGAAAGATCCCAAAAGGAGCCTTACTCGTAGGGCCTCCGGGAACAGGAAAGACATTACTGGCCAAAGCAGTGGCAGGAGAGGCAAAAGTGCCTTTCTTCTCCCTGTCTGGTTCAGATTTCGTAGAGATGTTCGTAGGGGTAGGAGCCTCCAGGGTGAGGGACCTCTTCAAGCAGGCCAAAGAAAAATCCCCGGCCATCATTTTCATCGATGAGATCGATGCGATAGGACGGGCACGTGGCAAGAGCAATTTCTCCGGGTCCAATGACGAACGTGAGAACACCCTTAACCAGTTATTGACAGAAATGGACGGTTTCGGGACCAATACCAACGTGATCGTTCTTGCGGCCACCAACCGTGCAGACGTCCTGGATAAAGCCCTTATGCGGGCCGGACGTTTTGACCGGCAGATCTATGTGGACCTGCCCGATGTAAGAGAAAGACAGGAGATCTTTGATGTGCATTTACGCCCGTTAAAGAAGGTCGCAGATGAGCTGGACACCGAATTCATGGCAAAACAAACCCCGGGGTTTTCGGGTGCAGATATTGCCAACGTATGTAACGAGGCCGCATTGATCGCTGCCCGTCACGGGAAAAAAGCCGTTGGAAAACAGGATTTCCTGGATGCCGTAGACCGTATCGTGGGTGGTCTTGAGAAGAAAAACAAGATCATCACTCCCGAGGAGAAACAGGCGATCGCGTTCCATGAAGCAGGTCACGCTACCGTGAGCTGGATGCTGGAACACGCGGCACCCCTGGTGAAAGTTACCATTGTACCACGGGGACAGTCCCTGGGAGCAGCCTGGTACCTTCCCGAGGAAAGACTTATTGTACGTCCTGAACAAATGCTGGACGAAATGTGTGCCGCTTTAGGTGGTCGTGCCGCCGAAAAGGTGATCTTCAACAAGATCTCCACAGGCGCCCTGAGCGACCTTGAAAAGGTGACCAAACAGGCACGTGCCATGGTAACTATATATGGATTGAATGACAAGGTAGGAAACCTTACCTATCATGATTCTTCAGGACAGGGTGAGTACAATTTCACGAAACCGTACAGTGAAAAGACCTCTGAACTTATTGACCGGGAGATCTCCAACCTCATCGAGGAACAGTACCAGCGTGCATTAAACCTGCTCGAAGCCAACAAAGATAAACTCACCCAGCTGGCAGAGATCCTGCTCGATAAAGAGGTTATTTTCAAGGATAATCTGGAAGCGATCTTTGGGGAAAGACCCTATAAGACCCGGGATGAGCTCATAAAAGAAAAACCTGGAGAGGATGCTACCAAAAATGTTCCGGTACGTGAGGAGACTGTGACAGAGAAATCCGTTCCCGGAGGCACAGCCTCTGATGAAGCCCCGTCTGGAGAGCCTTCAGAAGAAAAATAACATTTTAACCGGTAAAAAATCTTAATTTATAATTACTATAAGTTAAGATTTTTTACCTTTGGTTAAAATGCACCTACGCGAATACTTTAAAACCTATATGAGTCTATTTAGAAATTTTTTAAACCCTAAATCTAAATCAGACAAAGGTCAGGACAAGCCGGAAAATTCTGACCGTAGCAAGTATATGCCAGACATTAAAATGCCTACCGATGAGCGCTTCATGCTCAACTTCAAGAACAACGGCGGCAAATTCCTTTACTGCGAGAGCAATGAGGAAGTACTGGAAGTGTTTGACAACATCATGTTGGAAAACGACTGGTATGAAAAGAAATCTTGTTGTTTTGATGAGAATTTAAAGGGTAAGTTTGGAAATTATAACCTGGAGTTCACTAAATCGGGAGAAGCCGAGTTCTTTCTTTCCTCCTGCGAATATTTAATCGCCAATGACGGCTCCATCCTCATTTCTTCCAACCAGATCAAAGAGAAAAAGTTACGGGAATTACCTTACAATGTGGTGATCCTGGCTTCTACCAGTCAGTTAGTTGACGCCATAGGAGAAGGCCTTAGAGGCATCAAGCACAAAAACAAAGAACGCATCCCTACCAATATAACAACCATAAAAAACTTCGAAAACAATAAGGAAGGCGACTTCATGAGCTATGGAAGTAGCACAAAAAACCTATATTTGCTGCTTCTGGAAGATTTATAACATGAAGGAAAATATTGTCAGGGGTTTATCAGGTGTTCTATATGTTTCTATTCTCGTAGTTTCCGTATTTTCATCTGAATTTGTTTTCACTACCCTATTCCTCCTATTCGGGCTGATCTGCCTGAGGGAACTCCAAAAACTCCTGCACTTAAAAAGCTATGTGGCTTACCTGCTGTTGATCGGACTTTTTATTATTTTCAGCTATGGCCGATGGACCCCTTACGGCACCATACTACTACTGCTCATAACCCTCTTTGTAAACCTCTTCCTGGTCAAAGATCTTATGATCGTACATAAGATCCCGCTCTTTGAGAAGAAAAAGTATGTGGTGATCATTTTCTACCTCATCGCCTCCCTTATCTTTCTTACACTTATACCCAGTTATACCGGGGATTTCATACCCGAAATCGTGATAGGCATCTTTAGCCTTATTTGGATTAATGATACTTTTGCCTATCTTGTAGGAAAGAATTTTGGAAAAAGAAAGTTATTTGAAAGGATCTCTCCCAAAAAAACAATCGAAGGATTTTTGGGAGGACTGGTTTTCACAGCACTGGGAGGATACCTTGCACACTATTATACCAACCTGCTGGATCTCACGGCCTGGCTGGGACTGGCGGTTATTATTACTATTTTCGGCACCCTGGGAGACCTTATACAGTCCAAGTTCAAAAGGCAGGCCGGGGTCAAGGACAGTGGCACGCTTATGCCGGGCCACGGCGGATTGTTTGACCGGCTGGACAGCGTTATCTTTGCAAGCCCTTTCATATATGCGTACTTACAACTACTAAACTATGTTTCATAAAGAAGGATACAAAATCATGGCAGCCGCAACGATCCTGCTGATCGTGGTAAACCTTGCCGCCTATACATTCATTTTTACCGAATGGATCCGGATGTTGATCCTTATAGGAACCCTCATCCTGTTCTTCCTCATCGTGCAGTTCTTCCGCAATCCCAGCAGGAAGACAGAGATCAACGAGAAGCATGTGGTATCCCCCGTCGACGGCAAAGTGGTCGTGATCGAGGAAGTATACGAAAAGGAATATTTCAAAGACAGGCGTTTGATGGTCTCGGTCTTCATGTCCCCCATCAATGTACACGTCACGCGGCACCCAATAAGCGGAACCGTAAAATACAGCAAATACCACCCGGGAAAATACCTGGTGGCCTGGCATCCTAAAGCCAGTGAAGAGAACGAGCGCACGACCGTAGTTGTGGAAAACGAGGTCGCCGGGGAGATCCTGTACAGGCAGATAGCCGGGGCCCTGGCCAAAAGGATCGTCAATTATGCCAAAGTTGGTGAAGAAGCAGTCCAGGGAAGCGACAGCGGGTTCATTAAGTTCGGCTCACGGGTAGATGTTTTTCTGCCTGTGGGAACTCCACTGGAGGTTAAGCTTAATCAAAAAGTAAAAGGAGGCCTTAGTGTGATCGCGCGGCTTTCCTAATCCCCCCTCACCTATGACACCGGAAGAGCAAATAGATATTGAATTCCAGGAAGCCTATAAAAGAGCCAGTAAAACGTCTCAGAAATTCCCTCCCGATATCATGCTGAAGTTCTATGCCTACTACAAACAGGCCACCGAAGAGGAAGGCATCTACATGCCTTCCGGAGAAGATGACATCCGCAATGCCTTTAAGCTGAATGCCCTGCTCCAGGTAAAGGGGATAAGCGCCACCGAAGCCAAAAGGCGCTACATCGACCTGGTCAACGAACACATCAAATAAATACCCCCTTTTTTTTCGCGGAAAGAGTTCAGGCTGAAACCTCTTTCGCCCTATAAAGCAATTTTTATGCTCGTCGGTTTTTACAGGCTTCATCACCATATTTCCGAAAAAGCACCTGATATTCAGGGACAATAAAACCTCCCGAAGACCTAAAATAAAAAATCCCGATCCGTTCCAAAATTACATTCGAAACAGGATCGGGATCTGACTTTTCTGCTATTTTTATTTACACCTCAAGAGAACGAAGACTGGCTTCAATAGCTTCTATCTTGGCTTCGGCATCCTTTCTCTTCTGCTGTTCCATCTCCACCACTTTTTCTGGCGCGTTGTTCACAAAACGCTCATTAGAAAGTTTCTTCTCCACAGATTTAAGGAACCCGCGGGTATAATCCAGTTCTTCCTGCAATTTCACCTTTTCGGCTTCCACATCTACCGCCCCGGCCACCGGGATGAAATAATCATTGGACTTCACCCGGAAGGAAAGTGCTCCCTGCACCTGTTGTTCCACATACGCAAGTGTGGAAATATTTCCCATTTTCTCGATCACAGGATCAAATCTTGAGGTCGTCCCTTCATTGTTGAGCACCTGTAATTCGATCTGGTCCCTAAAGGGGATATTCTTTTGTTTTCTGATCGCGCGTATCCCCGAGATCACTTCCGAAGCCACAGTGAATTCCTCAATGATCGCCGCATCGAAATCCCGCTGCTCAGGCCAGGACGCGACGATAAGGGCCTCCTGCGGGGACCGCTCCTTTAACTGTTGCCAGATCTCCTCAGAGATGAAGGGCATGAAAGGGTGCAGTATTTTAAGGTTATCTTCCAGGATCTCCAGGATCGCTGTGTAGGTGGCAGCGTCCATGGGCTGCCCGTATGCCGGCTTCACCATCTCCAGCAACCATGAACAGTAGTCATCCCAAATGAGTTTATAGGTCGCCATAAGGGCATCGCTCATCCTGTATTTCCCGTAATGGTCATCGATCTCCGCCAGGCTCTTCTGGAATTTTTCGCGGTACCAGGCCAGGGCGATGGCCGAGGCTTCAGATTGCACGGCTGCTTCAGACACCTCCCAGGACTTGACGAGCTTAAAGGAGTTCCATATCTTATTGGCAAAAGCGCTTCCCTGCTTACACAGGTCTTCCTCGAACATCAGGTCGTTCCCCGCAGGTGAACTCAGCAACATTCCCACCCTTACGCCATCGGCTCCGTAGTTATTGATGAGCTCCAGCGGATCGGGGGAATTCCCCAGGGATTTGGACATCTTCCGCCGCTGTTTGTCCCGTACGATCCCCGTAAGGTATACATTGTTGAAAGGCTTCTCCTTTCTGTATTCATATCCCGCGATGATCATACGCGCCACCCAGAAGAAAAGGATCTCGGGGGCGGTGACCAGGTCGTTGGTAGGGTAGTAATAATTGATCTCTTTGTTGTCCGGCTCCAGGATCCCGTTAAACACGCTTATAGGCCACAACCAGGAAGAGAACCAGGTATCCAGGGCATCTTTGTCCTGCGTAAGGGAATCGGCGGTGAAAGCGTTGTTTCCGGTCTTCTCGATGGCTTTTTGCAAAGCTTCCTCCGGACTTTCGGCCACTACGAAATCTTCTTTCCCGTCCCCGTAGTAATAAGCCGGGATCTGGTGGCCCCATATGAGCTGTCGGGAGATGTTCCAGTCCCGCACATTTTCCATCCAGTGACGGTAGGTATTGATGAATTTTTCAGGCACCAGGTTCACCTCCTTTTCCAGGACGGCATCCAGGGCCGGCCGGGCCAGCTCCTTCATCTTGAGGAACCACTGGTCGCTCAATTTAGGTTCGATCACGGCACCGGTTCGCTCACTCGTACCTACCTTATTGATATGGTCTTCGGTCTTTACCAGCACTCCCAGTTCCTCCAGTTCCTTCACGATCTTTTTACGGGCCTCGAAGCGGTCCATGCCTTCATAATGCAGCCCGTATGAATTAAGGCTGGCATCATCATTAAAGATATCGATCACTTCCAGGTTATGTCGCTCCCCTAAAACCTTGTCGTTCTCATCATGAGCCGGCGTCACATTCAGGCAACCCGTCCCGAACTCTATATCCACATATTCATCGAAAATGATGGGGATCACGCGGTTGTTCACCGGCACAACGGCCTTTTTCCCTTTAAGGTGTGAGAAGCGTTCATCATTAGGATTGATGCAGATCCCGGTATCGCCCAGGATGGTTTCGGGGCGGGTGGTAGCGATGGTCACTACCTCCTCGCTCCCCTCGATCTTATAGTTCAGGTAATAAAGATTTCCCTGCCGCTCCTGGTAGATCACCTCCTCGTCAGAAAGGGTGGTTTTGGCCTGCGGGTCCCAGTTAACCATACGGTATCCCCGGTAGATATGTCCTTTATTATAAAGATCTACAAAAACCCTGATCACCGAAGCAGACATATCCCCGTCCATGGTGAATTTCGTGCGCTCCCAGTCACAGGAAGCTCCCAATTTCTTAAGCTGCTCCAGGATGATCCCTCCATGCTTGTGGGTCCATTCCCAGGCATGATCGAGAAATTCCTCCCGGCTGAGTTCATTTTTGTCGATCCCCTCGGCTTTTAACTTGGCCACCACCTTGGCTTCTGTAGCAATGGAGGCATGATCTGTCCCCGGCACCCAGCAGGCATTATAACCTTTAAGGCGGGCCCGGCGTATCAATACATCCTGTATGGTGTT
>JBEPWW010000079.1:0-9406 GCA_041642215.1 Salinimicrobium sp.
CCTATCCCTGCCGTAAAGATAATGGCATCCAGGCCGTTCATTGCCGCGGTATAAGCTCCAATATATTTTTTAATACGATAGGCGTTCATTTCCAGGGCAAGCTGGCACTCCCTGTTTCCTTTTTCGGCTTCGGCTTCGATATCGCGCAGATCACTGTAGCCGGTTAGGCCCAGCATTCCGCTTTTATGATGGAGCAGGTCACTCACTTCCTTTGCGCTATAGCCAAGTTGTTCGATCATAAAGAAGATAACAGACTGGTCTATGTCCCCGCTTCGGGTACCCATGATCAGCCCGTTAACAGGCCCGAATCCCAGGGAATGGTCCACACTTTTTCCATCTTTTACCGCTGTGATACTGCAACCGTTGCCCAGATGAATACTTATGATCCTTGAATTCTTTTTCTGAAGGCTTTGTATCGCTTTCTCAGAGACATATTTGTGACTGGTGCCATGAAAGCCATAGACCTGGATGTGATGTTCTTCATAGAATTTATTAGGAATAGCATAGCGTTTCGCCCTGGAAGGAATTCCTTGGTGAAAGGCAGTATCAAAAACCGCTACCTGCTTCGCTTTGGGAAAAACTTTTTCGGCTACTTCAATTCCTTTTAAATTGGGAGGATTATGCAGTGGGGCCAGGGAGAATAATTCCCTGATCTTTCCCTTTACTTTGTCATCAATGATGATGGTATCTGAGAACGCGTCGCCACCATGCACCACCCGGTGGCCTATGGCAGGTATTTCTTCAGAATTCCCAATCACCCCTTTTTCAGGATCCATTAATAAATCGGTCACTTTTCTTAGTCCTACGGAATGGTCCTTTATTTCCATTTCATCTGAAGTGGAAAAGCCTTCTGAATTATAATGCAGTTTTCCCAATTCCTGCCCTATTCGTTCCACAAGACCAGAGGCCAGGACTTTTTCTGTGGGCATCTCTATCAGCTGAAACTTTAAAGATGAACTTCCTGAATTTATAACTAATATATTTTTCATTTTTTTATTTTAATATGCATTAAACTTACACCTCTACAGCCCCTGGGCCTGGATCGCCGTAAGGATGACCGTGTTAAAGACATCATCCACTGTACATCCACGGCTTAGATCATTCACCGGTTTATTGAGGCCCTGTAGCATAGGTCCTATAGCCAGCGCACCTGTTTCTCTTTGAACTGCTTTATAGGTGTTGTTCCCGGTATTAAGATCCGGAAAAATCAGGACATTGGCCTGTCCCGCCACTTCAGAATCGGGAAGCTTGCTTTTTCCTATTGACATATCAACGGCCGCATCATATTGAATAGGTCCTTCGATCTTTAGGTCTGGCCGTAGCCTTTTGACTATTTTGGTCGCTTCCCTTACCCGATCCACATCCTGGCCTTTCCCCGAACTTCCGGAAGAATAGGAGAGCATGGCGATCTTGGGGTCGATACCAAAAGCCCGGCTGCTTTCGGCAGAAGAGATAGTGATTTCGGCCAGTTCTTCGGCAGTGGGGTTGGGGTTAATTGCGCAATCTCCGAAAACTGAGACTCGATCTTCAAGGCACATGAAGAAAATGGAGGAAACCACAGACACTCCCGGTTTGGTCTTGATGAACTGCAGGGCGGGCCGAATAGTGTGCTGGGTGGTATGTACCGCTCCCGACACCATCCCGTCTGCATGACCTTTGTAGATCATCATGGTTCCAAAATAGGAAACATCACTCATTAGGTCCCTCGCAATGTCTGTATTGATGTTCTTGTGTTTCCTTAGCTCATAGAAGGTTTGGACATAATCTTCAAAATATTCTGAGGTAGTAGGATTCACGATCTTAATTCGATCAAAATCCATCTGTATCCCCAGCTTCAGTATAATTTTCCTGATCGCTTCTTCATCCCCCAGCAGGGTAATATCCACCAGGTCCATAGCCACCAATCGGGCTGCAGCGGTTAGAATGCGTTCATCTGTTCCTTCCGGCAGCACAATATGTTTTTTCTGCTGTTGAGCTCTCTTTATCAGGCTATACTGGAACATGCGGGGCGTTATACCACGAGGCTGAAAATTGACAAAGCGTTCTATAAGGGGATCAATGGTAATAAAGCGTTCAAAAGTGCTGATAGAAGCTTCTATTTTCTGAATACTGTCTGCATAGATATTGGATTTAATGGCTCCCACCCGGTTAGTCACGTTAAAGGTGCCATCATCCACAGAGATGATAGGAACGATTTGTGAAAGCCCGTCAATAAGTTTGATAATAGAATCCTCGGGGATAAGCCCTCCTGTAAGAATGATCCCTGAGATACGGGGGTAATTACTGGAAATATTGGCCTGTAGCGCACCCAGGATGATATCGGCCCTGTCTCCGGGGGTGATCACCAGGCTTTCGTTTTTAAGATGCTTCAGGTAGTTACGAAGCTGCATCGCTCCCACATTAAAGCTACCTGACTGGTTGTTCAGGAATTCTTCCCCAAAAAGGATCTTTCCACCCAGGACCTCCACGATCTCCTTTAGGGTTGGATTAGCAAGGGTGTCGATCATTGGAATGGCAAACACTGCGACATCATCTGGCAAAAATTCCCGCATCCCATTGGTGGCCACCGGCAGGTTGTCAAGCTGAATCTTATTACTGATCATGGCCAGCACCTTCACATCTTTTCTAATAAAGGTTTGATAGGCCATTTGCAGGGTACCCATAAGGGCTTCCTTGGTTTTGCCTTCCCCGCTCGCCACAATGATCACGGGCAGACCCAGGTTCTTGGCGATAAGGACATTCTCATCAAACTCAAAAACGCTTCCTTCTCCGGAAAAGTCACTGCCTTCAACCAGAATAAAGTCAAATTCATCTTCCAGTTTTTTATACTTTCGGATGATGGTGTCGATCATTTCCCCAACCTGCCCTTCATTTCTTTTTTGAATGATTTCACTTCTGGTATAGGCAAAAGTATCCTCATAGGGTAGTTGCAGATCAAAATACTTCAGGATGGTTTCTATGTGATTATCCTTTTTGCCCTGTACCGGATCATTTATAATAGGTCGAAAGTAACCTACTTTCACCGTCTTTCCCAGAAGGGTACGCATGAGGCCAAGGGAAATAAGTGATTTGCCGCTATGCGGCTCTAATGTGGCAATATAAATACCTTTATTCATAGGAGAGAGAATTTTTATGCAAAAATAGAGGAATTTGATTAGTCAATGACTGGTTTCTGACTTAAAAACCTATAAAATGTTAGGAAAACTGATGATTATCATAAGCTTCCATTCAAATCTCTACTCTTCACATCCGGGAAGAATTTTTGGAGAAATTTAATAGCCTGTAGTGAATTAGAATTTCTTTTCTGGGAAGACTAGGAGGTTTCAATCTCATGGTCAAGCACGGTTTTCGGCACACTTTTAGGTGGCGAAGCCTTCATCTTTTTTCTTTGCCCCGGTGTTTTGCTGATCCTTTTGAGGTAGAAGAACCCAAGGATTCCTGCAAGGAATGAGGCAGAGAGGATTCCTATTTTTGCCTGTACAAGGAAATCTTCATTGACAAAAGCCAGTTCTGTGATAAATAGAGACATAGTAAACCCTATGGAAGCCAGGAAACCAACCCCGTAGATGTGTTTCCAGTCCACAGCAGTGGGAAGGCTGGAGATTTTTAAGAATACAAGTAACCGGCTAAAAAGAACGATCCCCAGGAATTTCCCTAAAATTAATCCAAGAATAATACCTATAGTCACCGGGCTGGTAAAGAAACCCAGGGAAGTAGCGTCAATGGTGACTCCCGCATTGGCAAAGGCAAATATTGGCAGAACTATAAAACTCACGAAGGGATGCAGGGCATGCTCGAGGCGCTGGAGCGGGGGAGTGGCATCTTCAGTGAGGGAAGAGAATTTTTCCATGGTATTGGTGATCTTTTCTTCTTCGTGTTCCCCCCGAATCTTCGGGTCTTTTTGGATCCCCCTTATCTGGGCAGAGAGTAGTCTTACTTTTCGGAGGAAAAGGGAGGTGTCGATCTTTTTACTGGTGGGAATGGCGAAAGCTGCAAGTACAGCTGCTATGGTAGCATGAACCCCCGAAAGCAGAATGGCAAGCCACAGGCCACCAATGCCCATGACTGCATAAAAAATGGTGTTTCTAATACCAATGTAATTGGCCGCTAATAATATTAAAAGAAATAGTCCACCTACCCCCAGGCTAAGCAGGGAAAGATCGGCGGTATAGAAAAGGGCGATGACCACCACAGCCCCGAGGTCGTCTACAATTGCAATTGCCGTTAGAAAAACCTTTAGGGAAAGCGGAACACGGTCTCCCAGGAGATACAGAATACCCAGTGCAAAAGCGATATCTGTCGCCATGGGGATCCCCCATCCCGAGATCGCTTCGGTTCCACTGTTAAAGTAATAGTATATAAGGGCAGGGAACAGCATTCCGCCTATCGCGGCAGCAGTAGGCAACAGGGCATCCCGAAAATTGGACAACTCCCCGTGCATGATCTCCCGCTTTAACTCAAGGCCAATCAGGAAAAAGAACATGGACATGAGTCCGTCGTTGATCCAATGGAGGAGGTTTTTTCGAATAACAAAATCATTAAAACCAATGTGGATATATTGTTTCCAAAGGCTGTGATAAACTTCTGCAAGAGGGGAATTGGCAAAAACCAGAGCCAGGATGGCTGAGAAGATGAGGAGTAGTCCCACTGAAGTCTGCTTCTCAATGAAATTCTTGATCGGTAACAGTAGATATACATCTAAAGAAGATTTTTTCATATGGTGTCAAGCGTTAACAAGTATTGATAATCTTCATAATGAGATTATAATTTCCCGATCCGAAATTATATACTTATATTTTAATAAAACATGATACCGGTCACTTAATGGACCCGAATCAAAAAGAGTTGTTTTCCAGTCGTTCAGGAACGTATAAGAAAGTTTTAATATAATGAATATGAAAGACAGGTTCTCTGAAAATTCCAAAAATTACCTGAAATACCGGCCGGGGTACCCCCCGGAGTTATTAGGCTTTCTTCAGGGGATACTTTCCGGGAAAAACCGTGCCTGGGACTGTGGAACCGGGAATGGCCAGGTTGCCGCAAAACTGGCCGATTTTTTTGAGGAGGTCCATGCCACAGATATCAGTGTTTCGCAGCTAATGAATGCCATATCCCGCTCCAATATCCATTATACCCGGCAAAAGGCTGAAAAAACGAATTTCCCGGATTCCTTTTTTGATCTCGTTACAGCAGCCCAGGCTATTCACTGGTTTGATTTTGAAGCCTTTTACAAAGAGGTGCGGCGGACCCTGAAACCCGGAGGACTGATGGCTGTAATGGGCTACGGGCTATTTAGAAGTACCGATGCCACGAATGAAGTGATAGATCGCTTTTACAGGGAAGTGGTTGGACCCTATTGGGATGAGGAAAGAAAATATCTGGAAGGGAATTACCAGAATATTCGGTTTCCTTTTCGGGAGCTGGAAACCCCAAAGTTCGAGTTAAGAGTAGCATGGAGTCTGGAGCGTCTAATTGGCTATCTCAACACCTGGTCTGCCGTGAAATCTTACGAAAAAACCAAAGGTGTAAATCCGGTAAAATTGATAGAAAAGGAACTTGAAACGAGTTTTGGAAAGCGTAATGAAATCGTGTTTCCCATTCTTTTCAGAGTAGGCTACAATCAGGAATAAGGTATGAGAGCTGCTCTAAAAACAGCTCAAATCGTTCCTGTCAACCTACGTTCGTGTTGTTATAGCTTTGCAAAGTCTCTTTTCTTAATTATTGCCGTTCCTGTTCTTGTTCTTCGGCATGGATTGACCATTCCTTCTGTTCCTGTCTCTTCTTTCAACCGGATCCTGGATCATAAAGTTTTCTTCTATCACGGTGTCCTCCTCTGCATTAAAACGGTAGCTCCGCAAGTTTCCCTTGTCATCAAATCTTCCGAAATAGGTGTCATCAGTGAGGGTGGAGGTCATTATAAAGAATCCATCGGTAGTGGTCCTCCTTAGAAATCCGTATTCTGTCTCCTTCCCATTTTCAAGGTTGTAAACCCTTATTCCGTGCTCCTCAGGCGTAAATGTAAAGTTTCGATCATTCATGGAAAAGTTCGTCCTTTCCTGAATTTCAAAAAGATCATTATTTTCCCGCTGAACGTTTTCAGAAGACCTGGGCGCCTTTCTTTCCTGTATCTGCAAACTATCCTGGGCAAACAGGCTTGTGCAGACAAGCAGGGAAATTAATGTTAGGATTATTCTCATAATATACTGTTTTTTAATTAGTTATAAATGTAAGATGAATCCGTGTTAACTCATTTTAAAGCTTCGTTACATTTCTATTAAAAGTCTGGCTCAACAGATGAATAAAATGGCTTGCGAAAAAAAACCGGCTGTAGATAACACCTTTTTCAAAGTTCAGGGCAATAAAGCTATAGCTGCAATAATCTCCCAAAAGATACCTATCTTTGCAGCCGCAAAAAACAAGCACCAAATAATAAAGTATGAAAGCCGGAATTGTAGGACTGCCAAATGTTGGAAAATCAACCCTGTTCAATTGTTTATCAAATGCCAAAGCACAGAGTGCGAACTTTCCATTCTGTACGATCGAGCCTAACGTAGGGGTGGTGAATGTTCCAGACAAGCGGTTGGAGAAGCTGGAGTCCCTGGTTAAACCTGAGCGGGTCATGCCTGCAACGGTGGAGATCGTGGATATTGCCGGACTGGTAAAAGGAGCCAGTAAAGGGGAAGGGCTGGGCAACCAGTTCCTTGGAAATATTAGGGAAACAGATGCCATTCTACATGTGCTGCGCTGTTTTGAAAATGACAATATCGTGCATGTTGATGGTTCTATTGATCCTATAAGAGATAAAGAAACCATTGATATGGAATTACAGTTAAAGGACCTGGAAACGGCAGAGAAGAAGCTGGATAAAGTAAAACGTGCTGCAAAGACCGGAAATAAAGAAGCCCAGAAGGAAGAGGCGGCCCTGCTAAAGGTAAAGGCAGGTCTTGAGGCGGGAATATCTGTTCGCGCGATAGAACTTTCAGAGTCAGAGCGTGAGGAATTCATCAGGCCCTTGCAGTTCATTACAGATAAACCTGTCATGTATGTATGCAATGTGAACGAGGAAGATGCTGTCACAGGAAACGAGCATGTGGAGCGGGTAAAGAAATCTGTAAAAGGGGAAGGAGCGGAAGTTCTTGTACTTGCCGTGGGTACTGAAGCAGATATCACCGAGTTGGAAGATTATGAAGAACGCCAGATGTTCCTTCAGGATATCGGACTGGAAGAGCCGGGATCGGCCAAATTAATACGGGGAGCATATCAATTACTTAACCTGCAGACCTATTTTACCGCCGGTGTAAAAGAAGTAAGGGCATGGACCATTCCCGTTGGCTCAACTGCCCCACAGGCAGCCGGAGTGATCCATACCGATTTTGAAAAAGGTTTTATACGTGCCGAAGTTATCGCCTATGAGGATTATGTTGCCTATGGCAGCGAAGCCAAGGTTAAGGAAGCGGGAAAAATGCGCGTAGAAGGAAAGGATTACGTGGTAAAGGATGGAGATGTTATGCATTTTAGATTTAACGTATAGTCTTTCTAGAGATAATTCTATAGAGGTCTAACCTTTTTTACCCGGCATCTTTTAGATGTGCTGAAGATTCCTGTAGGAAGGTGCGCTTAAGCGTTTTTCTTTTTCCCATGGTATCGCGGCATTATTTATGCATCTGAAACTATGGTGGTTTAATATTGTTACACACAGTGTGAAATATTTGTTAATTACTTTGTTGACGCGGAGTTTTAACTTTTTATCGGAAATCCTATATTAGCCACATAACCGGAGAAAGTACTTATGAGTGCAGAAACAAAATATACCGAAGATAACATTCGTTCTTTAGACTGGAAGGAGCATATCAGGATGCGTCCCGGGATGTATATTGGAAAACTCGGGGATGGGTCCAGCGCCGATGATGGGATCTATATCCTGCTAAAGGAGGTCATTGATAACTGTATTGATGAATTTGTTATGGGAGCGGGGAAGACCATCGAGATCTCTGTTCAAAACCAGCGGGTGATCGTTCGCGATTATGGAAGGGGGATTCCCCTTGGAAAGGTCGTGGATGTGGTTTCCAAAATGAACACCGGTGGGAAATATGATACCCGGGCCTTTAAGAAATCTGTAGGGTTGAATGGAGTGGGTACCAAGGCTGTGAATGCCCTATCTTCTAATTTCAGGGTGGAATCCACCAGGGACGGGAAATCAAAATCTGCCGAGTTTGAGCAAGGCAACCTGATTACCGAAGAGGAACTGGAGGAAACCTCCAGAAGGCGTGGGACCAAAGTATCTTTTACCCCAGATGAAGAAATCTTTAAGCATTATAAGTACAGGTCTGAGTATATTGAGAAAATGCTCAAAAACTATGTGTACCTCAATCCGGGGCTAACCATCGTTTTTAACGGAGAAAAGTTTTATTCAGAAAATGGATTGAAAGATCTGTTGGCTGATAGCATACATGCAGACGACCGGCTTTATCCTATCATTCATTTGAGGGGCAACGATATTGAAGTAGCCCTGACTCACAGCAAATCACAGTACAGCGAAGAATACCATTCTTTTGTGAACGGGCAGCATACTTCCCAGGGAGGGACACATTTGGCTGCTTACCGCGAGGCCGTAGTGAAGACCCTTAGGGAATTCTACGGAAAGAACTTTGAAGCCAGTGACATTCGTAAATCTATTGTGTCGGCTATTAGTATAAAGGTGATGGAGCCGGTATTTGAAAGCCAGACCAAAACCAAATTGGGCTCAACAGATATGGGTGGGGATCTACCCACTGTGCGAACCCACATCAATGACTTCGTTAAAACGCATCTGGATAACTACCTTCACAAAAATTCTGAGGCTGCCGAAATGCTTCAGCGGAAGATCCTGCAGGCCGAACGGGAGCGAAAAGAACTTTCGGGCATTAGAAAACTGGCAAAGGACCGGGCTAAAAAAGCCAGTCTCCACAATAAAAAATTAAGGGATTGCAGGATCCATCTTGGAGACAATAAGAAAGAGCGATACCTGGAAAGCACCCTGTTCATTACAGAGGGTGATTCTGCGAGTGGTTCGATCACCAAATCAAGGGACGTGAACACACAGGCGGTTTTCAGCTTAAAAGGAAAACCTCTTAACAGTTACGGGCTGAGCAAAAAGATCGTATATGAAAACGAAGAATTCAATCTCCTGCAAGCCGCTCTAAATATAGAAGAATCCATGGAGGATCTTCGGTATAATAATATTGTGATCGCGACCGATGCCGATGTGGATGGAATGCATATTCGTTTACTACTGATCACCTTCTTTTTGCAATTCTTTCCGGAGTTGATAAAGGACAACCACCTGTATATTCTTCAAACCCCGTTGTTCAGGGTTAGAAATAAAAAAGAAACCATCTATTGTTACAGTGAATATGAGAGGCAACAG
>JBEPWW010000080.1:0-9395 GCA_041642215.1 Salinimicrobium sp.
AAATTGAAGAATGTTACATGAAAACAACCTTCATTATCAAATACAGAAGCAATTATTACTCATCAGAATTACTAAAAATAACAGAACTCGGCAAACTGTAAAGATATGCGCATCCTTAGAAGATGTGTTCTCCTTAACAGCCAACGGGAATCAATTACACCTTAAGCACCAGCTTAAAGAGCCTCTATTAAACAAAAAAACAGGGGCCTCGGCCCCTGTTCTTATCATTTGTAATCCTAAAATGCTATCTAATTCTGGTCTCCCTCTGAGATATGAGGATTGGCATCGATCTCAGCCTGTGGGATCTTCCAGATCCATTCGTCATTAAGAGACGGTCTCTCCTGGAAAAAACCATCCTGATACAACACCTTGGCAGCACCTGAATTGGTGTGATCCAAAGGATCGTCCCATCTAATATGGTCATGGAAGCTGAATCCTTCACCCCATAACTCCACTCTTCTCTGGAATTTGATCTCCTCCATCAATTCTGCCTCGGTAGTGAACTGGCTGGCGTTATAAGCCGAATCCCTGGCTTCTCCTAAAATTGCCAAAGCATCCTGTGCTCCCTGAATATCGCCTTGCATAGCCCTGGCTTCTGCTTCGATCAACACCATCTCTGATGCGCGCATGTAGATCACATCATCTGGATCAATAGTTCCAGGATTCTTCTGAAGGAATTTCACGGTCATGTATGGATGGGTATTATGACCCGTAGTCATACCGTATTTGGTAATCACCTCTTCCCATGCAGCCCAGAAATCATCTGCATTGTCATAGTTAGGATCCACTTCATAACTTCCTCCCTCACCATTTGACGCCGCAGAGTTGGTGTTAGGTGCTAAAGGCAACCATGCATCCTTTCTGTAATCGGTATCCGGGATTTGATCATATAGCTCCTTGCTTATGATCTTCGGGTTACTTCTATTTTGAGAACCATTAAAGGTAGGAGATATATAGTAGAAGTAAGACTGGAAGTAGTTGGTCTCACTGTCAATTACTCTACCTCCCCAGATCACTTCAGACAGGTCATAGGTATTAAATCCAGACAACCATTCTGATTCTGAGATCAGCGGGAAACCTTCTCTGGCCAGTTGAGCAGCTTCAGCAGCTATCGCCCAGTCCCCTTTTGACAATGCAACACGGGCTTTTATTCCATAAGCCGCATTTATCGAGATATGGGATTTATTCGCCGGCGCACTGGCATTGGCCAGGTAATCAATAGAGTTGTTGATATCTGCCTGGATTTGATCATAAACCTCCTGCACGCTGGCACGGGGTGCGCTTTCGTAAGGTGGCGCTGTTTCAAAAACTAATGGCACCCCCGGATCACTTGAAGGATCACCAATTAAATACCCTTTGGCATAGGTGGTAACCAGCCTGTGGTAGGCCCATGCGCGGTAAGCGTAAGCCTGCCCCAGGATATTGTTGAGTTGCGGACTCTCCGTAAAATCTCCTTCTTCTATTTTGTTGATGATCGAGTTCGCACTCGCAATAAAGTGATAACGCTGATACCACAGGTTATACACCGTAGTAGAATTAGGATTGGTGTGGTTAAGCCACTGCAGATCTGCTCTCATCCAGCCATTCCCGGGGGAAGAATGAATAATATTCCCGCCGGCCGCATCAAGGGCCGGTAAAAAATGGCTCTCCCCACTTCTACTGGAGGTTCCTCCTGGCAATGGATTCTGCGAATACATCATCCTGTGAAGACCGTTCAGCACAAGCATCATATTGTCCTCGTTCGACAGGGCCGCTTCAGCCGAGATCGAATCTGTTGGTACAGTGTCCAGAAAATCCTCTGAACAACTGAAGGATATTGTCGCCACAGATAACAGCAACAAATATTTTTTAATATTGATTTTCATTTTCTTCATATTTTAATTTTCTTTTTTAAAACGTCAGGTTCAGTCCAAGAGAGACGATCCTGCTTGGGCTGTAATCATTACCCGATGGTGTCCCTGAAAGGTTATACTGTGGGTCCAATCCTGTTCTTTCAGCCCACATGAATAAATTCTCTCCAGAGAGGAATAATCTAAGTTTATCCACACCTATTTGATCAGCCAAATTTTGATTAAGGCTGTAGGCAAGATTCACATTCCTAAGCGCCAGGTAAGATGCATCTGTCAACCATCTGGACGACAATCTGGGAGCAAGGGTTGGATCACCAACTTCTAATCGGGGTACATCAGTCACATCCCCCGGGTTACGCCAGGCGTTGCGCAGGTCTGGATGTATAGAGGAACCATAATCTCCTTCATGCATCATATCTGCATACCCATAATCCAGGATCTCTCCTCCAAGCTGGTAAGTGAAAAGGAAATTTAAATCAAAATTCTTGTATTTGAAAGTATTACTTACAGAACCAATCACATCAGGGATGGAATTGGATCCTACGTAAGCCCTGTTCGCTTCAAGATGATTGTTGACCGTAGCATGTGTCCCATCTTCATTAAGCACCGGCTCCATTTCACCGGTATCTATATTTTCTTCATAGGCATAGTAAAGCGCATCTCCATTTGACGGGTCAACCCCTGCATAATCGTAAAGATAGAAATCAAACCTGGAACGGCCTTCTGCCCATCGCTTTGATCCGTTCATAAAAGGATTTGGCAGCCTGGTAATTTCATTTTTAAAGGTAGAGGCCTGTAAGCCCATTTCCCAGGAAAAATCACCGGTGTCAACCAGAAGTCCGTTCAACCCAAACTCGATACCTTCGTTATACATATCTCCAATATTTGCAGGCCCCTGGTTTAATCCCATGGAGATTGGCAATGGCACATTGTATAATAAGTCTGAAGAATTCTTCTTGTAATATTCGATCGTACCGCTTAAGCGAAAATCAAAAAATGCGAACTCCAGAGCCAGATCCCAGCTTTCCACGGTTTCCCAGGTCAAAGCACTATTACCAAGGTCTGACCAGTAGATACCGGGCGCCCCGGCATTGGGGCGAATGGTGTAACGCGGTTGAGAAATATAAAAGTCATTTAGATCATCATTACCTACCTCTCCGTAAGAAGCTCTAAGCTTAAGGTTGTTCACCCAGTTCACGTTATTCATGAAGTTTTCCTGATCGATCCTCCAGGCACCTCCCAGAGAATAAAAGTTACCCCAACGAACGTCCTCATCAAAAACAGAAGACCCATCCCTTCTTGCAGAAGCACTTATGTAATATTTATTCTGGAAATTGTAGTTCAACCTTGAAAAATAACCTTCCAAAGTCTTATCTGAGCTATAGCCCGATAAGGTTGCGATGGTTGAGAAGTTATCGAATTCGTGGATCCCTGCCGCAGTCTGGGTATTTTTAAACCCGAAAGACTGTGTATAATGCCGGTCAAAACTCTCATGCCCTAAAGTAAGATCAACATTGTGCTCTCCAAAAGATTTGGAATAGTTAAGGATCTGGTTGAAATTCTCAACAGTTCTTCTGTACCTGGTTTCCCTGTAACGACCTGCCGGAGCACCATCTCCTACAAGGGTGTTTTCATACCTCTTGTTCATATAGTCATTTATGTCCTGACCATACAACAGCTTAAGTTCAAGACCATCGATGATCTTAATACCTGCATTGTATCTGAACCCATAGGTATTGGTCCTGGTGATATCACTATTCAAAATAGCCTCCTCTATAGCATGACGTCCAACAAATATTGGTCTGGACTGGATACCATATTCCGGATAGCCTTCACCCCTGTCGTACTGGAGATTGCCGTCATTACCTCTAATGAAATCCCCCGTAGCAGGATCAACAAGATACACAGGATAGATCGATCCAACGTTCTTTGCAAACCCGAAGGGGTTAGCTATGGATGAACCTCTGGATGAAGGTCCTCTTGACTGGGCAAGAGACAAATTCACATTACCTCCCAGGGTCAACCAGTCTGTTGGTGCGAAATCACCATTCAAACGGCTGGTCGTCCTTTTATAGTCACTTTCTATCACATATCCTGTTTCATCAAGATTGGAAGCCGAGAAAAAGAGGTTATGCTTTTCACCTCCTCCTGAAACATCCACGGAATGGTTTTGTCGCTGTCCCGTTCTTTCCAGGGCATCAAACCAATCCAGTCCCTGGAAGATCAAATTAGCATTGGGGTTTAACTGCCCGTCCATCCCTACGATCTCATCGTTAGGAACATCAAATGGGTTGTACCCCAATCGATTGAAAATGCTGGCAGAAGCTTCCGCCGCCGGATTATCCACATCCAAAGAGTTCTTATATGCTTCCCACATAAGTTCATAGTATTCTCCAGGGTTTACCTGCTCATATTCTTTGATACCTCTCGTGACCATCCCCATTTGGGAGTTAACATTCACCCTTATACCACCGTCTCTTCTTCCATTCTTGGTAGTGATCAATACCACCCCATTGGCTGCACGCGAACCGTATAACGAGGTTGATGCCGCATCCTTAAGAATAGTAATGGATTCGATATCGTTCTGACTTAAGGTATTCAAACCTCCTTCATACGCGATTCCATCCACAACATATAATGGGTCTGTAGATCCATTAAGTGTACCTACACCCCTGATCACGATCCCGGGAGAAGATCCCGGCTGACCAGAAGCCGAAGTAAATTGTACCCCCGTCGCGTTACCTTCAATTGCAGATATAGGAGAGGTTACCGCCCTCAATTCCATATCTTCAGATTTAACAACAGATGCAGATCCGGTGAAGGCTTCCTTTGTCGTAGTACCATAGGCCACCACAACAACCTCCTCTAAAGCTTCGGTATCCGTAGCAAGCTCAACGTTGTAAACATCGGCAGCACCAACTCGTACTTCTTTAGAGACAAAACCTACGTAACTAAACACCAGAACATCCCCCACCTCAACAGAAATGGAGTAATTCCCGTCAAAGTCAGTTTGAGTTCCATTCGCAGCCCCTTTCTCGATGACGTTAACGCCAACTAAAGGGAACCCCTGGTCATCGAGAACCTGTCCCGCTACCGTTTTTTCCTGTGCAAAACCAAGTTGCACGACCAACACCAGTAAAAGTGTCAGAAATCCTTGTAAACTTTTTTTCATTTTGAATTTTTAATTTGAATTAGCCAGTTCCAAAAGTGACTATAAAATGTTAAAAAAACAAGGTAAGCCAGGATTCACAAGGCCTATAGGCGTTAAAGGATTCTTAAAAAATACGCAACCGGAGAGCGTAAACCATAAATCAACGCATTAATCAGCTACAGGCATTATGAATTTTTAGTAGTATCATTGAATATCAGCTAAACATCATAAACTTTTACAAGATTCCAGCCCCTTCCCCCGTTCTGAACCCCGGCATAACACGGTCATGACATGGGCTTCAAACAGTTACTCCATGAAAAACAATGAATTTTTATCTCTCATAAAATTTGAAGTATTGGCAAAAAAAAAAAAGCTGCTATAAAAGCAGCTTTTTTAAATTAATTAATGAGAACTCCTCTTATGAGCCATAGCCCGGGTTCTGTGTAAGCAAATCATTTACATCCATTTCCCTCAATGGGATAGGAAATGTGAGCCGGTCTGAGTCATATTCGAACTCCCCTACAGGTCTCTGCGTTCTTCGAAGATCATGGATCAGAAAACCTTCAAACGCCAGCTCCAGCTCCCTCTCCTTGAGAACATCCTCCAAAGAAACATCAGTTAGCAAAGTAGCATTTGCACGGTCCCTTATCACATTGATATCTTCCAGCGGAGTATTCCCAACAGCGGTACCTTCTCTCAAATTGGCTTCTGCACGAATCAGGTACATTTCTGCCAGCCTGATCATAGGTATATTCCCGAATTGGTTGGTATATTTTCCTGTAAGACGTCCCCCTCCCTGTTCACTGGGATAAAAGAAATCAGCCCGATCATCATCATCAGAATCAAACTTCTCAAGAAACTGGTCATTCACAACAATATCACCACCGCGGCCACCGCGGGCCTCATCGGCATAGTGCACGATCAATTGATTGGTCCCGTCCTGAGAAGTCACCTGGAAGGCAAAAATATCTTCAGGACTATCTGCAGCATTATTGAAAGCATCTTCGTAATCTGTCACCAGCGAGTGACCGCTGTTCTCTATTACATCATGCGCAGCATCCCTGGCCGCTGCATAATTACCCTGCTGCAAATACACACGCGCCATAAGAGCCTGCGCAGCATATTGATCTGCAAAATAACTATTGGATGAAGGCAATAGATCATGGGCCTGGTTTAGGTCAGCGATTACCTGGGTGTAAACTTTTTCAACAGAATTCCGGGGAATTCTTAGATCACCAGAATAATCGATGATCCCCTCCAGGGATAGCGGCACCCCCGGTTGATCGTTCTGCTCCCCGGGTCTGTATGGAGAACCAAAGAACCTTACAAGATCAAAATAGGTCAGGGCACGTAAAAAATACGCCTGTCCCTTTACGTTGTCACGGCTTTCCTCCTCTACAAGATCTGCATGGTCCAGTACAAGGTTCACCTGGTTGATCACCTCGTAACCATTCAACCACACATCCCGGACAAAGCTGTTATCAGGAAAAATATTCTTATTAAAAACTTCCCTTGGCTGATTGAACGTACCTATCCAGGAAGCCTCATCTGTGAAACCATAGAGATCGGCCATCATCTGCAGGCGCCCGCCATATGACGGGGCCTGGGCAGCCTCTGCATACGCCCCTATTAATATATTCTGGATATTCTCACCACTGGATAATGCGACTTCTGTCGAAATTGATTGCTCAGGTTCAAGATCCAGTTCATCCTCACATCCTGTCATGAATATGCCCAGGAAAAATACAGTAAAAACTAATTTATATTTTATCATCTTCATCTTTATTAAAATTTAAGGTTTACACCTATGGTATAGGTAGAAGCTGCTGGAGCAGAATAAAAAGCTATTCCGGTTCCCTGTCCTGCATCACTGGTTGCTTCAGGGTCATAACCTTCATAATCTGTTATGGTAAGAAGGTTTAAACCTGAAAAGTAAACCCTGAAATTCTGCAAGCCCATACTCTCGGTAAGGGTATTAGACAGGGTGTACCCAAGGGTTAGGTTCCTCAATCGTATAAAATCTGACTCCTCAAGATATCTTGTGGAATGCGCTGTTCCATTAGCTCCAAAAAGCCTGGCCTGAGGCACATTTGTGATGTCCCCGGGTTGCTGCCATCTGTTCATTTGGTCAGCCGTCTGGTTATCAAAATAATCTCCGTTAGCAGACTGATATATTCCTCCTGCATTATAAATGCTGGCTCCCCATTCTCCCTGGAAAGTGAAGTTCAGGTCGAAGCCTTTGAAGTACACCGAATTAGTCAAACCACCAATCCAGTCGGCTATTGGCTGTCCGGCTATGATCCTGTTTGCTTCCCTGGCATCATTGGTGGTCTCGCGCCCACCGCCTTCTGCATTGATATAATACAAGGCGTCCCCGTTATCTGGATCTACCCCTGCATATTCAGGAAGATAGAATGCAAGAAGGGGCTCTCCTTCCCGCAGGATATTTCTTCCCGAAACAATGTCTGCACCTTCATTAGGCAACCTTAGCACCTTGTTATCATTATAGGAAAGATTGAAACTGGTACTCCAGGTGAAATCCTCTCTTTGAATATTCTTGGTATTTAAAACGAATTCCACACCACGGTTTTCCATTAAACCAATATTCCTCTGGATATTGGATTGCCCGGAAGTTCCCGGTAGAGGCACATTAAACAACAATCCTTCAGAACGCTTGACATAGTAGTCAAATTCCCCAGAAAGACGATTATTGAAAAATCCGTATTCAAGTCCCAAATCTACCTGTTCTGTAGTCTCCCAGGTCAACAATGGGTTTTCTGCCTGTATAGGCGCAATTCCGGGTCTTTGATTGTAGGAAGTCCCTCCAAATAGTCCACGGGATGCAAAATTACCAATATTGGCATTTCCTGTCTCCCCCCAGCTGGCTCTAACTTTAAGGAAAGAAAGAGCAGGCGCATCTATTAAAAAGCTTTCTTCTGAAAGGATCCAACCGGCAGATACGGCAGGGAAGGTTCCAAATCTATTTTCACTACCAAATCTTGAAGAGCCGTCCCGTCGAACACTTGCCTTGAACAGGTATTTTCCGTCATAAGCATAATTCGCTCTTGCAAAATAAGAGACGAAACGGTTACCCGTCAGGGAACTGGTTCCATCGGTTATTTCTGCAGCACTGGCGATAGTTTGAAAATCGTCTGTAGGAAACTCAATTCCCGATACGCTCTGGAACCGGCGATCGGTAGTATTATATTCCATTCCGGCCACGGCATTCACGTCATGTACATCATTGTATGTTTTGGAAAAGGACAGGTAGTTACTGGTCACATAAGACTCGGTTCCTACACTTGAAGCATAGGCTTCTCCATTGGTAGCCTGAAACGGTGCCAGTCTTCCGGTAAAAGTATCTTCTGTTTGGTAATACAGATCATATCCAAAGTCTGAATTGAATTTAAGGAAATCAAAGAACTTGTATTCCGCAAAAGCTCTACCTGTTACTCTTCTAATAACCGTATTGTAAAAAGAATGCTTTTCCTGCAACAGGAAGTTAGGATACAACGTGTTTGGGTTTGGATCCCCGTTCTCAAGATAAGCCGGTGTCATGGCAGGTTGGGCCACTGCCTGTACAGGATTCACAAAAGCATTGTCATTCGCTATCCGGTCAATGTTCGTTTTGGAAAAACTCATATTCATTCCCGCCGTGAATCTATCAGTCAATTCATGAGAAACATTTAATCTCGAGGTTATTCTCTCCATCTCGTTGCCGGTCACAATACCTTTGGTGTCATTATATGATCCTGAAAAGAAATAAGAGGTTTTTTCGTTTCCTCCCGACATGGAAAAATCTGCATCCTGTATATGCCCCTGCCTGAAGGCCAGGTCCTGCCAATCTGTATCCACCTCTCTGTTTCTCCAATCTGTACCACTGGAAAGAAAATCGAAGATGCTTTCAATATATTGGGTACCTCCTTCTTCTCCATAAGAATTAACAGCAGCCTCGGTCATTAATTCGATATATTGATCAGTATTCATCCATTCTCTCAGGTTTGTAGGCTCACTGATCCCATTTGAATAATTGACACTGAAATTGGTCCTACCCTGCTTTCCTTTTTTAGTGGTGATAATTACCACCCCATTTGCCCCTCTGGAACCATAGACAGCAGCTGCTGAAGCATCTTTAAGGATATCAATGGATTCAATTTCATTTGAACTGAGAGTCAACAAAGGATTTGTTGGCGCCCCATTGCTCGATTCGTTGTTATTGATAAGAGGGACTCCGTCTAAAACGTAAAGAGGCTCTGAACCCGCACCTATACTGGCGACCCCACGAATACGAATATTAACCCCTCCTTCTACCTTTCCATTGGTCTGGTTAACCTGTACCCCTGCAGCCTTTCCTGAAAGCGCATTCTGAATACTGGGTGTTGGTACCTCATCAA
>JBEPWW010000081.1:0-9302 GCA_041642215.1 Salinimicrobium sp.
AGATAAAAAGACTGATCCCTTCCCTGCACGCGGGAACCGACTACTGATTGCATGAGGATCATAGCGTAGGGGTAATGACCAGTTTTTCCTACGAGGACAGAACAGGAAACTGGGATACCCAGAATGTGTTTTACGGTGATGGTTCCAAAGAAATCTTACAGGTGAAATCTTTTAATACAACAGATCGCACCTTCACCAATGGCAGGCTTAACCTTCATTATACCGGAAATCTGGATACGATTGGCACCACCCTGTCTGCAGACCTGGATTATGTAAGACTGGATAAAGAAGACGATTCCAGGTTCACCAATTACTATTTCTTTCCGCAGGACAACGCTGAAGATACCGGCTATCTTTCCAACATCAGCCTGTCTGATTACCACATCTATGCAGGAAAATTAGACCTGAGTTTTCCCCTCTCGGCTACCTCAGGCCTGGAAACAGGCGTAAAAGCCAGCAGGGTCACCATGGATAGTGAATTGCGGTCCTATAGAGGCCAGGGGGCAGAGAGAGCCTATGACAGCCAGGCCAGTGACCATTTTAAATATGAAGAGGAGATCTATGCCGGGTTTGCTACGTACTCCAACCGTTTCAATGACACCTGGAACCTGCAGGCGGGTTTACGGGTGGAACAAACCATTTCTGAAGGTCGATCCCTGCGCCTGGACCAGAACACTCCCCTGGAATACCTCGAGTTTTTTCCAAACCTGCAGGTAGAACAGACGCTGAGTGACAATTACAGGATAAGCTATGCGTTTAGCCGCAGGATCTCCCGGCCCGATTATCACAGGTTGAACCCCTCCATCTTTTACCTCGACCCCTATACCGCTATTATAGGAAACTCATACTTGAGGCCGCAGATCAATAACTCATTGCAGCTGTCTCAGAACCTGTTCAAAAAATACAATCTGATGTTGTCTTATGATTACGCCGATCGTTTCATAGTGGAATTGCCTTCGGTGGATCCCGAGACAGGAAAGACTTCCATTATTGTACAGAACATCAATCATTCAGAGAGCTACAACGCCTCGCTTAATTTCCCTGTTGAGCCGGCTTCGTTTTGGAATATCAGTAACAACCTCATAGTCTCTCACCAGGCTTATGACCTGAACATTAACGGAAGGGAGTTTTTGAACGAGAACACCTTCGTAATGCTGCAGTCCAATCACCAGGTAAACCTTCCGGGTGAAATTAAACTGGAAATCAACGGCACCTATCGCAGCCCTTCGGCCTTTGGTCTGGCCCGGGTGGATACCATGTGGTGGATTGATGCGGGGGTGAAAAGATCTTTTATGGATGGCAGACTTAATGTGACCTTAAGAGCAGATGATCTCTTTAGAAGCCGGGAACTAAGCATTACCGAGGATTATTTTGGGAACAAAATGAAACTCAATCAATACCTGGATTACCAGGCGCTAAGTATAAACCTCAGGTTTAACCTAAGTAAGAGCAATTTTAAACAGCAAACCCGCTCTAAAACCCTGGAAGAAATGAATAGAGCGGGAGGTTAATGTGATTTCTTCCAGATACAACTATCATCCTGATCCCGGAAACTATTGTTTCCGGGATTTTTCTATGTATTGATTGCCTAAACATACTTGTTATATGGCGACTCGATTAAAAAAGCTTCCTTTGGCAGGAGGAGTCAATTTTAATTTGATAAAATGGCAAGAACTTCTAACAGGGCGCACGAACAGGAAATAAGGAAGACCTATTGTGGATAACTCAAGTTTTAGGGTACCTGGTATGGCCCTAATAATCTTACCTTCAATGCGCTGTCGGTTTATGTGCCGACGGTGAGGAGATAGATCAGGTTAAATAAATTCCTCTCTAGCCTATTATATTCAGGTGTAAGGCCATAAATTAGAGAAAGGTAATTTTGTTGCTATGAAAGATCTGCTGCGCCGGTTATGTTTATTTGTTTTTTTGCCATTTTCTCTGAGTGCCCAAAATGTAGATGAGCAGCATTATTTCTTTGCGAGTAGTATAAGCTGGCATACCGGAATAGTAATACCGGCTTCTGCTTTTCCCGAGGAGCTATGGACAAATACTTTTGATTATTCAGATGCTCTTTACCTGGAAATAGGCTGGGGGGAAGCAGATTACTATCCTCACGAAGGATTTAATGTTTGGTATGCCTTAAAGTCTGTTTTCTGGCCTACCGCTTCGGTCGTGCATATCAACCCTATCAGCAGGCCGGTAGTGGAATATTATTATGATACAGACGTGGTGAGACTGGAAGTGACTGAAGAAGAATTTCAGGAGCTCCTAAATTTTCTCACAAATAGCTTAGAACTCGATGATAATGGGAAGATCATACCTGCCGCAAAAGGTAAATATCCTGACAGTCATTTTTTTAAGAGCCATGAGAAATATTATTTTCCGAAGAACTCTAATGTATGGGCAGCAAGGGCTCTAAAAGAAGCGGGCTTTTCCCTTCATCCCATGTGGTATCAAACCACCGGACAGGTGTTGAACAAGGCTGCAAATTTTTGAGAAAAGATAGTGGAAGAGAATTAGCAGGCACAGCTATTTCTTAGGTGATTGCCTTTCGTGAAAATTCTTAAAAATCGATTCTAAACAAAACGTTTGGAGTAAAACGAAGTGAGGTGTTATCAATGCGCACTACTTTATGCTTACGGAGTGAGCCGTGAAGGAGTGAGGTTATTAGCACCCAGACCAAATTTAGGAACCTCAATTCACCTGGAACGTTGGACCTTAAGGGTTGAACCCTAATAATTCAGCCTGACCCTACACTTGTAAAAGTTTTCCCAAACCCTTTTTATTTCACCTGTAAAAGACTTAGCTTCAATAATATAAGTCTATTGAAAAACCCGGGGTATTCCGGAATTAGGTGCAAGAGCCATATGTCCATTACAAAGGAAGAGATCACAGCCCCTTTAGAAGAGCAGTTGCCAAAAAAGGCAGTCGCTCCTAAACCTGTTTTAACGGCTGTTGATGCCATCGCACTTATTGTAGGGATCGTGATCGGGGCCGGGATCTTTCGTACCCCTTCCCTGGTGGCGGCCAATGTGGAATCTGGCGGGATGATGATGGTTGCCTGGCTGATTGGGGGCGCTGTATCTCTTATCGGGGCACTTTGCTATGCCGAACTCAGCACTGCTTTCCCCAACACCGGCGGAGATTACCATTTCCTGATGCGGGCCTTTGGAAAAAGGACCGCTTTTTTGTTTGCCTGGGCCAGGATGAGCGTCATCCAGACCGGATCTGTGGCGTTGCTGGCCTTTATTTTCGGGGATTACGCCACCCAGATCTACAGCCTTGGAGAATATTCAGCGGTGATCTATGCGGCACTGCTCGTAAGCCTGCTTACCGCGATCAATATCGGTGGTATTAAAATGGGCGCAGGCGCGCAAAAATTCCTTACCGCGATTGAGGTTCTGGGAATAGCCCTGATCATCATAGTGGGTTCATTTTTTGTTCCGGAAGCTTCTGACACCTCCTTCTCCTTTTTTCCTGTAAATGCAAATGGGAATTCGATGGGCCTGGCCCTGGTATTCGTTTTGCTCACCTTTGGGGGCTGGAATGAAGCGGCCTATATCTCTGCGGAAATAAGCAATGGCAAGAAAAAGATGGCGGGGGTACTCATCCTAAGCATCCTGGTCATTACCCTGGTTTATTTCCTGGTGAACTACGCTTTTTTACGAGGCCTGGGACTGGAAGGAATTGCCGAATCCAGTGCCGTAGCCGGGGACCTTATGGACGTGGCCTTTGGAGCGACCGGGGTTACCCTAATATCCCTGCTGGTTGCCGTAGCGGCAATGACCTCGGCGAACGCGACGATCTTTACAGGGGCACGATCCAATTATGCCCTGGGAAGGGATTTTAGCGCCTTTTCCTTTCTGGGGAAATGGAAAAGCCGGGTAGAAGGACCTGTAAATGCTTTCCTGGTCCAGGGAGGCATCGCACTGGTCCTGGTGAGTTTTGGCCTATTCTCGCGCAGCGGTTTTGAAACAATGATCGATTATACAGCCCCCGTTTTTTGGTTTTTTCTGTTGCTCATCGGGATCTCCCTCTTTGTGCTGCGGAAAAAAGAGCCCCATGTAAAACGGCCTTTTAAAGTGCCGCTCTACCCTGTACTGCCGGTATTGTTTTGCATCACCAGCACCTATTTGCTCTACTCCAGTATAGTCTATACGGGCTGGGGTTCCCTGGCAGGTATCGCGGTGCTTATAGTGGGAGCCCTGATCCTGGTTGTCAAACCTTCCATTGCCGAAAATAAAGAAGAACAACCTCATGAAACTAAAGAACCCTAATCCTTAAACTTAAACAGTATGAGAAATTTAAAAATCCTTTTTGTCATTTTAATCGCTCCCTTCCTGTCACAGGCACAGGATGTAATTTATGTTCCCACCAGCGATACCGTAGTGGATGCCATGCTTAAACTTGCCAATGTAAAATCTAATGACGTGGTCTACGATCTGGGCAGCGGGGACGGCCGCATCGTGATCGCTGCAGCTCAAAAATACGGCGCCCGCGGAGTGGGTATCGACATAGATCCCGAACGTATTGCAGAATCCAATGAAAATGCTACTGCGGCCGGGGTTACCAGGCGAGTGAAATTCATTGAAGCCGACCTGTTTGAATCTGATTTTAGCGAAGCTTCCGTGGTTACCCTCTACCTTCTGGGAAGGCTCAACGAAAGGCTAAAACCCATGCTCATGGAACAACTTGAACCGGGCACGCGAATCGTCTCCCACGCATTCAGCATGGGGGATTGGAAACCCGAAGAAACAAGGATGGTAGACGGCACTACGATCTACCTGTGGACCATCCCGGAGGATAAAGATTAGAATAAAATAACGGCAAATTCGGGCACAAGAAAAAGCCGGGACAGTATTACTACCGGCTATCCGGTTCTTTGATCGCATTCTCCATATCGAAGTCCAGCTCTGCCCATACCGGGATATGATCTGAGATTCGCCGTGCGGCGACCATATCGGGAAAACTTTCATAAAAAAGAACCACCCCCGAGTCTAGGGAGCGGGTAGTATGCCTGTTGTAAAATATATTATCAAATTCAGAAGCCAGGCATTCATTTCCCACACATTTCATTTTCATACTGGTCTTTTGATCGACCAGAACCGGCAGGTAGCCCATTTTCCTGAGGGGATTGAATACAGTATGGCTCTGGGGAATGTTGAAATCCCCAAGGAAGATCAGGTTCTTATCGGGATAAGTTGCCGGAAGATATTTGAAATATTTGATCTCGGTTTCCGGCTGTTTCTTTTTGGGAATGGCATGAAAATTCACCAGGGTAAAAGTCTTCCCATTATAATTAAAGTCCATATAAAACGGCTCCCGTTCGATCTCCCTTTCGAATGTTGTTTCCAGCCAGGCCTGCTGTATTCTCTGTACCCTGGCCGGTTTCCAAATGTAAGCATACCGCTCGGTACCATAGGGGCTGCTTTTTGTGGGTTCACTGATGCTGTACTCCCACTTATGCCCCCGGCGGTTAAGGGCATCGGCCAGTCGTGCCACAGCCTGAGCCCCGCCATATCCGGCCACCACCTCCTGCAGGGCAATGATGTCAAAATCCCGCAGGGTTTCTGCCATGAAATCAATCTCTGCTGTTGTTTTGGTCTTTCCGAAATTCTGAAGGTTCCAGGAACAGACCTTTACCTGCGCCGCCAGAAAGCCGTTCCATAACAGGAACCAGGCAATAAAGATCATGCGTTTAGACAGTATGGGGAGCCAAAGTGTTTTCAATATCTTGTTTTAAAATCTGTATTATTTTCGAAATGATCTAGTGATCCCGGTCATCAACCTGTTCTACATTTGATGGAGCTTCTGTTTTCCCGATGAGTTCTTTCAACCGGTTCTTATGCTGTAAACGCCTGTTGTAAAAAGCAAAACGTTCGGGCACAGAGAAACGGTACACCTGTGGGGCGGGATTTCCCGCAGCCTCAAGCTGTACCTTCAGCTTGAGCTCATCCTCGCCTGTTAGTACAGGCAAAATGGCTTCTTTTCCTTCCGAGAGCAGGCAGATCTTCTGAAGTTTTTCTTCGAGTTCCTTAGCCTCCACCGGGAAAAAGAGTTGCTGTTGCCCCAAAAAGTCTTCCGAAGCAGCCGCCAGGTATTCTAATTGGTCCCTTTTTTCAAAAGAAATGGAGTATCCTTTTTCAAGTAAAAGTTCTGCCAGGAATTCCAGCAGGTCACCGGGTTCAATGTGCATGAGTTTTATATTTTTATCAAAGAACGATCAACCCACCGCCAATACCTGTCGTTCAGAACGGTCAAATCTTATTTTCCGTAAGCAGCCAGCGCGGCAGAAAGCCTGCCTATAATATCTTTTTTTAGCGCGGCGGGTTTTACCACCTGCACCTGATCCCCATAAGATAAGAGCTCCATTTTGAAATCATAGGTAGGAATGAGCGTATAGGAGAATAAGGTTTCTTTTTCATTCTCTTCCAGTAGTTGCTGAGAGTGGTGCAAAGGCAGGCTCCGGATGTAACGGCCCTCTTTGGGCGTGAAAGAGAGGACGATCTCCTCTACCTTTTCCCCGGTCCCGTTTATGATCCCAAAACTGTGCAGGTATTCCTCTTCAGGATCATAACCGGTAATAGCCTCAAATTTACGACCGGTGAATTCCAGGTTTGAAATGCGGTCCAGTCCAAAACTTTTGAAGATATCGTCCTTGGTGTCTTTACACAACAAATACCAGCGGTTCCGGGCTTCCTTGATGGCCACCGGTTGTACCCGGCGCTTACTCACCGAATCGTCATAGTAACTGTGGTAGTCAAAGCTCACTTCCCTCCTGCCCTTGATCGCATGCAGCAGGCCGTACAGGTTCTCAGTTCCCGGGCCCTTCCTTTTTTCCAGGATGACCTGTGCGGCCAGGTTGCTGGACATATCGAGGGCATTATACACTTCAAAGGCTTCCATAAGCCGTTCGTTATGCTCCTCATTATTATCCTCCACGATCTCGTAAGCCCGAAGGGACGAATTGTGTTTAATGACAATATGGTAAAGCTCTTCGATCTCCTTTATATCCCGCTGCAGGGTGCGCTGGGAACAACTGAGGTAATCTTCAGAGAGGGAGCTTTCATACTCCAGGAAATCCTTTAACTGTTGAAAACTGCAGGGGGTCCTCCTGAGTTTTGAAATGATGAGACGGTGCCGCTGAATGGTCTGGCGTTTGGACATGATCGTTTTAGCTTGGTGAGCGGCTAAATATAGCTCTTTTGAGCGACAAAATCTGACGCTGTAAAGCAAAAGCTGTTGGTAACTAGCTGTCAGGTCTGGATTTTTACCTGCTCCCGGGGATCCTGCGGCTTGTAAATCAGCTTGCGTGATTAAATCTATTTTTATAAAAAAAAGCCTTTCCCATACCGGAAAGGCTTTTATAGATAATTTTTACTGCTCTTAAAATTAAGCCGCCAACAAATCTTTTCGTTCCTGGCGGGACAATTTTCTGTATCGGTAAACTGCCAGCACGGTGACCAGGAGCAAACCTGCCACCATCCAATAGATCCAGACGGGAATTGGCACGGGATCACCGGAAGCGTAAGAATGAAGACCAGAGAGGTAATAATTTACACCAAAAGAAGTCATGATAATAGAGGAGAAGGCCCAAAGACTGGCAATGTTCAGGACCAGGGAATTCTTCAGTTTTGGGATCAGCCTCAGGTGAAGAACAAAGGCATATATCATGATCGAGATGAGAGCCCAGGTTTCCTTGGGGTCCCACGCCCAGTAACGTCCCCAGCTTTCATTTGCCCAGACGCCACCTAAAAACGTACCAACTGCCAGCAGGAATAAACCTATGGTAATAGACATTTCATTCACCATACTGAGTTCCTGCATGCTGCGCCACCATTTTTTAGACGGACTAACAGGTTTAAAAATGAGCAACACAAGACTGAGCAGGGCGAGCAGCGCCGCAAGGGCCAGAGGCGCATACCCACTAACAATAACTGCTACATGTATCTTTAGCCAATAAGAATGTAAAACGGGCATCAGGTTGGTGATCTCAGGGTTTAGCCAGTCCAGAAAAGCCACAAACAAAAGGGTCCCGGAGAACAGGATTCCCAGAGGTACCGTGAAGTGGGATTTTTTCTCAAAGATTAATCCGAACAGGAGGATACACCAGGCTACAAAAACCAGCATTTCGAATCCGTCACTCCAGGGAGCACGACCCGCGATATACCAACGAAGCCCTAGGTGAAAAGTAAATAGCACCAGTCCTATCCAGGCCAGAATAAGTCCAACGTTCCAGGTCACATTCAGCCATTTTGGCTTCCTGAACAGCTTGATGACGGCCAGCACCAGCATACAGGCGCCGAGGATCCAAAAGAATCCGAAAAGGCGGTTTCCCAGGTTCAGTTCATTATATAGAAGTTCCGCCTCCAGCATTTTATCTTCAGGGTAAACAGCGGCTCCCGCTTTTTGCTGAAAAAGCCGGATATAGGAAAGCACCTCAGCTGCCTCACTCCAATTACCTGAAACGAATCCTTTTCCCAGCGCAGACATATACATAGGGGTAATATTCTTGACAAAATAAGCATCTTCCTCATCAAAGCCCATGTTGTGCTGACTCGCGGCAAACCAGGTGTTGTTGCTATCATCTTTGTTGGGGAACAGCTTAAGAAAATCACCTCTTAGGATGGCATAGAAAATATTGAACCTTTCATCTACCTTTAGTAGCTCCTTATCTGCCTCATTACGCTCTGCAGGCTTTAATAGATTGGCTCTCTCCACCAATTCCTGCAGCAAATACCTGCCATCTGGATCGAGCAACTCCTGAAAACTGATATGGTCTACAGGAGCATGAGCCATAGCCTTAAATATTTTGCTTCCCTTTTTAGGGTCTACTTTAATAAGCGGCAGGGAACTATAAGCGGCAGGATCAAGTTGTACCGCTAACAGGAACTGTTCAGCATTAAGAATTATTTCCCCGTTTTCCTGAGATATGGTAACAGAAGTGCGCCCGCTCAATTTTCTGGTAATCTCGTTAGCAAGTGTATTAAGGGGCTTCATCCTGCCATCAAGATCCTGAACCACCAGGCCTCCATATGCTTTGGCGTGTGAAACCGGTACGACCGTATGTGTAATATCAGATGTCTTTCCGTGAGCGAATGCCTGCAATCCGAAAAAAAGAGAAAGCAAGAGAACTACTACCGTAAATACCGTTGTTTTTGGAAATGGGAATCCGTGGAGGTATCCCTTTGCTTTTTCGCCTGAAGGGTTTACTGGAGCATCTTTCCCATTCCCTTTATCAGGCTTTCCTTCCAGGCTTTTCAAACGCCTGTTGAGTAGGCTGAACCTGCTTCCTTTAGCAA
>JBEPWW010000082.1:0-9279 GCA_041642215.1 Salinimicrobium sp.
TTTTCAGATTCCCAGGGGATCCTGCGTGCCGCCGAAAATTGCAACGGGAGCGGGGACTGCCGCAAACCCGTAGAAGCAGGCGGAACTATGTGCCCCAGTTACAGGGCTACAAAAGATGAAAAAGATTCCACACGGGCCAGGGCGAATGCCCTGCGGGAGTTTTTAACCACTTCAGAAAAAAGGAACCGGTTTGATCATAAGGAGCTAAAGGAGGTCCTGGAGCTGTGCATAAGCTGTAAGGGCTGTAAAAGCGAATGTCCTTCAAATGTGGATATGGCAGCGTATAAAGCAGAATTTGAATACCAGTACCAAAAGGAGAATGGGGCATCTCTCAGGTCCAGGCTTTTTGCTTATAATACCTCTTTTAACCGGATGGGACAGCTCCTGCCCGGCTTCTCCAACAGGATGTTTCGGAACAAATTTACTTCGGGGATCATAAAAAAGAGCTTTGGGATCGCCCCGGAAAGAAATATGCCACAGCTTTCCCGTACAACCCTATATTCGTACTATCGCAAAAAAATCCAAACCACCTTAAAACAGCCAATAAAAAAAGTTTATCTGTTCAATGATGAATTTACCAACTTCCAGGAATCTGAGATCGGGATGGCTGCCATAAAACTCCTGGAAGGTTTGAATTATGAAGTGGAGTTGGTAAAACATCCGGAGAGTGGGCGTAGCTTTATTTCCAAAGGATTTTTAGAGGAGGCTAAAAAGCTTGCCAACAGAAATATTGAGATCTTTAAAGACATCATTAATGAGGATACCCCGCTGTTAGGTATTGAACCTTCAGCCATTCTTAGTTTTAGGGATGAATACCTGCGACTGGCAGATCATAAAGCTGAAGCAGAACGACTGGCCAAAAACACGTTTTTAATAGATGAATTTATTAAAAAAGAGATCATTGCCGGGAATATTTCAGGGGCTTCTTTTACTTCAGAAAAAAAGCGAATAAAGTTACACGGTCACTGTCATCAAAAAGCACTTTCGGGTGTGGGGAGCAGCTTCGCTATGCTAAACCTTCCGGAGAATTATGAAGTAACGGTAGTTCCCTCAGGCTGTTGCGGGATGGCTGGTTCATTTGGATATGAAAAAGAGCACTACAAGATCAGTATGAAGATAGGGGAGCAAACTTTATTTCCTGCTGTGAGAAAAGCTTCAGCAGAAGTAATCATAGCGGCCCCGGGAACCAGCTGCAGACACCAGATCCACGACGGAACCGGAAGAAAAGCATACCATCCCGTGCAAATCCTGAGTGAGGCGCTGTTGAGTTAAAGAATAAAGCCAGATACACTTTCAAATATTGCCTTAAAAAATTACATTTGCTCAAAATCGTATCTATGGCCGGTAATTCCTTCGGTAAACTTTTTACTCTTACTACATTCGGAGAATCTCATGGAGAAGCTATTGGAGGGATCATTGATGGTTGTCCCGCGGGAATTGAACTGGATCTTGAGAAGGTGCAACGGGACATGGACCGCAGGAAACCCGGTCAATCTGCCATTGTTACCCAGCGAAAGGAACCGGACAGGGTAAAATTCCTTTCCGGAATCTTTGAAGGGAAAACTACCGGCACGCCCATTGGCTTCATTATAGAGAACGCGAATCAGAAATCTAAAGATTATTCCCATATAAAAGACACCTATAGACCTTCCCATGCAGATTACACCTATGACCAGAAATATGGTCACAGGGATTATCGTGGAGGAGGGCGTTCTTCGGCCAGGGAAACCGCTTGCAGGGTGGCTGCGGGAGCAGTTGCACGACAGGTTATTGCTGGTATAAACATAACAGCATATACAGCCCAGGTTGGGGATATACGCCTGCAAAAGGACTATCAGGATCTTGATTTTGATCTCATCGATCAAAATGCGGTTCGTTGTCCTGATAGTGCACTGGCAGAAAAGATGGAATACTATATTAAAGAGATTCGTTCCCAGGGGGATACTGTAGGAGGCGTAGTAGAGTGTGTGATTCAGAATGTACCTGCAGGCCTGGGAGAACCGGTTTTTGATAAACTTCATGCCCAATTGGGCAAGGCTATGCTTTCCATCAATGCGGTGAAGGGATTTGAATACGGCAGTGGATTTGCCGGGGCGGCTCTTAAGGGTAGTGCCCATAATGATCAATTCAATGAGGATGGATCCACAAAAACCAATCAAAGTGGAGGCATACAGGGAGGCATTTCTAATGGAATGGACATCTACTTTAAGGTAGCTTTCAAACCTGTGGCCACTCTAATGCAAAAACAGCAAACCATAAATAAAAAAGGTCAAAAAGTAGACATGCAGGGGAAAGGCAGACATGATCCATGTGTGGTCCCCCGAGCCGTTGCCATAGTTGAAGCAATGGCAGCCCTTGTAATGGCCGACTTTTTTCTACTTCACAAGACCTCAAATTTTAAAGGATAGAATCACACAATTATGAAAAAACTTGCACTGCATTGGCAGATAATTATTGGCCTTGTTTTAGGTATTATTTGGGCTATGTTATCCAGTTCTTTAGGATGGAGCCAATTCACCATTGATTGGATCGCACCCTTTGGAACCATTTTTATAAATCTGCTGAAGTTGATCGCAGTTCCCCTGGTACTGTTTTCTGTAATAAGTGGAGTTGCCAATATTGGTGATCCCGCCAGCCTTGGAAGAATGGGAGGAAAGACCTTACTGGCCTACCTCCTTACAACCATTCTGGCTGTCGGACTTGGATTAGCACTGGTAAATATTATAAAGCCGGGAACTTTAATTGATGAGGATAGCCGTATAGATAATAGGATTAGTTATGAAGTATGGGCTTCTTCGCAGGGGTATGAAATCAAGGATGGAAAAAACTATCTTCAGGATCCCAATTTTCTTGATAAGGCTCAGCGAATTTCAGATATGTCGCGTAGTGAGCTGGAGGATGCCGCAGTAAACGAAAAAATGCAGGCTGCGACCCAAACGCAACAGGCCGGACCATTGCAGCCTTTGATAGATATTGTGCCGGAGAACTTCTTCTTTTCGTTGACCGATAATGGCCTCATGTTACAGATCATTTTCTTTGCCCTGTTTTTTGGAGTATCTCTTTTATTGATCCCAAATGATAAGTCCGGTCCCGTTACAGCGGTAGTTGACAGCATAATGGAAGTATTTCTCAAAATGGTGGACCTGGTGATGCAGGCGGCTCCTTTCTTTGTATTTGCCTTACTGGCCGGAGTTGTAAGTAATATGGCAGGCGATGATATAGGTAAGGTATATGAGATATTCCTGGGCCTTAGCTGGTATTCTTTGACGGTATTCCTTGGTTTGATCCTTATGATCTTTGCCGTATATCCACTTATTTTGAAACTAATCGTACGCAAGATACCCTACACCGGCTTCTTTAAGGCGATGAGCCCGGCGCAGACACTGGCTTTTTCTACCAGCAGTAGTGCCGCTACTTTACCTGTGACCATGGAATGTGTGGAAGAGAATCTGGGTGTGGATAAGAAGATCACCAGTTTTGTACTTCCAATAGGCGCAACCGTCAATATGGACGGGACGGTGCTCTACCAGGCTATTGCGGTAGTATTCCTTGCACAAATACATATGATCGATCTTACCCTGGGACAACAGCTAACTATCGTGCTTACGGCCACCTTGGCGTCAATAGGATCTGCGGCGGTTCCAAGTGCGGGGCTGGTGATGTTGATCATTGTGCTGGACTCTGTAGGTCTTAATCCGGCCTGGATCGCTATAATTTTTCCTGTAGACAGGATCCTGGACATGTTCCGTACGGTTGTGAATGTTACCGGTGATGCGACCATTTCTTCCATTATTGCAGATGGGGAAGGCATGCTTAAGTATGAAGGTCCCAAAGATCAGTCAGAGACCTTCGATATAGATTCCTAAACTTAATCAGTACACCCGGAAACTTAAAACATACGCCTCATTTTCCTTAAATTTCTCACTGTAAAAAGCGATCTTAATATGAATGGTTTGCAAAGGGGAAATAAAAGGAAGCTTATTCTTGGATGGCTGAAAATTATTGCTTGTATTTGCCCCTTATTTTTTGAAATCAAAAGCTGTTATGACAAAGGAAGTGCGCAGTGAATATGCCAGTTTATTTGAAATTGACCAGAACCTGGATCGGTTGATCCGGGATATTGACCTATTGAATTACCTGAACCCGTTGAACATTGAGCAGGAGAAAAGAAAGTTTTTCGCTTCCAAATTTAATGAGGATCCTGTTTTCAATTATAGAAAGATAAAGTTTGATCCTTATAAGCTGCAGCGCTATTTTTTTAGTCAGCGTCTCGAAGATATTCCTGACGAAGAAATACGAAAGCTTTATCATGATACCATTTATGAATATTCAGGACTGGTTCAGTGCATAGCTTCTGTAGGAAAAGACAAAACGTTCTTTTACAATTCCCTGCGGGTCTTTGGCACCCCTAAAGAGCGGGACGTCAAAAATGCCAAATTCATTTTGCATTTCCATAAGGAAGAAGATGCAGAGGAGATGGTGCCCCGATACAATGCAGATCAGGCTCAGGCATATTTTCAGGCCTTCGGGGACAAGTACGACTTTAAGTTTAAGATCAAACAGTCAAATAGTATAACGGCCGCCGCAATGGCTCTCAATGCAACCAAAACCCTGGTGGTAAAGAAGAACAGGAAGTTTAGTGACAATGATCTTAAGATCCTAGCCAACCACGAGATTGGCGTGAAGATGTTGACCACTTTCAATGCCCTGGAGCAGCCGTTGAAAATATTTTTCCATGGTTTGGCTAATAACACCCTTACTCAGTCGGGCCTTGCTATTTTCAGTGAGTATATGTCCGACAGTCTTTCGTTAAAGAGATTAAAAGGATTGGCTTACAGAGTGCTGGCTGCAGATAGTCTTATAAAAGGCTACTCTTTTAGCGACACTTTTGACCTTCTTTACAGTCAGTATAAACTGGATAAGGAAACAGCCTGGTTAATTACCCTCAGGGCTCATAGAGGAGGTGGGTTTACACAGGATTACCTTTACCTGAGCGGGTTAAAACAGATCCATGATTATCACGCTGCGGGTAAAGATATGAACCTGCTGCTAACAGGAAAAGTTTCTATTGAGGATGCCCCCCTTATTCAACACCTGCAGGAAAAGGGACTGGCAGTTAAAAACAAACATTTCACCCAATCTTTTAATGAAAACAGAAATACCAATGAGAAACTGGTATTTTTACTAAGTAATCTAAAATAGTTTAAAAATACAGATTCAATAATTAGGAGGAGGAGTTTAGCTATTCCTTCTTTTTTCTTCTAGCCTTTTTATTTGAGAAACAGGGCCTCCAATTCCGGAGTAGGAATCATACAGGAATCTTTTTTACCCCACCATTTATACCGGTTACTGGCTATGATATCATAGACCCCATCCCTTAGTCCTTCCGGCAGCGGTTTGAAATAGCGTAGCCAGGAATATCCTTTGAGATCTTTTGCGATCTCGATTGCGGCTGTGGATTTGTTATAATAGGCAACACCGGGTTCTATCAGGATGACCGAATCAATGTTTGCGGTATCAATTCCCCGCTCATTTACAATTTGCAGCCCCACATCACTTTGAAGGGGCGCAAATCTAAAGATGTCCTTTTTATCATTCTTGATAATGGTCTGGATGGTTTTGTTGCATAAGTTGCATACTCCATCAAAGAGAATTATTTTTTTATTTTTCGGAAAATTTATCATTTTTCTTTTTCTATTTTTTTCGTTGTACCAGTTCCAGTTGATCTACAGATACTGAAGTGGTGAATATGCCGTAATTGACTTTTGCGTTACCTTTTTCTATACTATCTATGGAGCCTACTGCCTTTCCATCCTGCATTCGTACCCGGTCTCCAACTTTTAACACTGGCCTGGGTTTGGCAGCCTCTTCTTTTTTCTCCACGGCCTGTTTCTCCTTTTTCTTCTTTCGTATTTCTTCAACTTTTTTTTCAGCTTCCTGCAGGACTTTCTTTTCCTTTGCTTTTTCTGCTTTTTTCTGCTGGACGCTTAATTTCTTGCGCTTGGAATTCTCCACTTCCACGATCTTTAGGAATTCACCTATAAGCTCTTTTTTACGCTTATTGCTGAAGTATTTCTCGCTGATATCGTTGATCTTGTTCCCCAGATAGATTAATCGCTGATTGCTGTCATATAGTTCCTGAAAACTTTCCAGCTTTTCCTGTATACGGGCATTGGTCTCCTCCAGTTTTTTCTTTTCGGTTTCCGTCTTTTGCTCCTTTGTTTTTAAGGCAGTAGTGGTTTTCTGAAGTTTAGAGCGTTCCTTCTGCAGGTCGGCGATGCTTTTATCAAACCTTATCTTTCCTCGTTCCACCTTTTTCTTACTGCGGTTGATCAGGCTATAAGGAATGCCATTTTTTTGCGCTACCTCAAAAGTAAAGGAACTTCCTGCTTCCCCCATATGGAGTTTATACAGGGGCTCCAGTGTTCTGGAGTCAAAAAGCATATTGGCATTGACCATGTGCGGGAGCTCATTTGCCAACATCTTTAAATTGGCGTAATGTGTGGTTAGTATACCAAAAGATTCCTTCTCGTAAAACACTTCCAGAAAGGTCTCGGCAAGGGCCCCACCCAATTCGGGATCACTTCCTGTACCAAATTCATCGATCAGAAAAAGGGTCTTATCATCACATTTCCGCAGAAAATAATTCATATTCTTAAGACGGTAGCTATAGGTGCTCAAATGATTTTCTATAGACTGGTTGTCTCCAATGTCGGTAAGGATCTTGCTAAATAAACATACCCGGCTGTATTCATGGACCGGGATCAGCATGCCGCTTTGCAACATTACCTGCAGCAATCCCACAGTTTTAAGGGTAATGCTTTTCCCCCCGGCATTGGGCCCGGAGATGACAATGATCCGGCTCTCGTTATTAAGCTCTATAGACTGGGGAAAGGTCTTTACTTTTTCTTTGCGGTTATTAAGAAGAAGGAGTGGGTGGTAGGCATCTTTTAGCTGCAGTTCCCGTTCCCTGGTGATTTTGGGTAAAACAGCATTCATTTCCATTCCGTATTTCGCCCTGGCCGCGATCACATCAATATCGCTTAAAAGATCCTGATATTCTATTAAAAGAGGACGATAGGGTCTAATAAGGTTTGTTAGTTCCTTTAAGATCCGTTTGATTTCTTCTTTCCCTTCATATTCAAGATTGTTTAATTCCCGGGTATGCATGTAAGTTGCTTCCGGCTGTATATAGACGATGCTTCCGGTTTTGGAATTCCCCAGGATACCTCCCTTAATTTTACGGCGGTACATGGCTTTTACAGCTAATACCCGTACATTTTCAACAACAGATTCCCGAATGTCATCCAGATATCCCAGGTTGTTATAATGAGTAAGGGCACTTCCAAAACTTGAATTTATACTTCCTTTTACCTGGTTGATCTTTCTACGAATTTCTTCCAAAAGGGGAGAGGCTTCATCTTTGACTTCGCCATATCGATCGATAACCTTATTGATGCTCTCAATGATTTGGGGAGTATATTCAATGTTTGAAACCGTTTGGTAAAGTGCCGGATATAATTCCCGGGATTTCTCAAAAAAGCGTATTTGCGTATTGGTAGTTTCAGAAATAGCGCTTATTTTTCGCAATCCACCGCCTTCCAGCATGGTATCTTCAATAGCCAGGTATTTGATCTCATGATCTATTGGGTCGAAACCGTGATTGGGGATCCTGCTTTCCTGTTGGTACGATGATACGTATTCGTTGGTTTGGTGCAGCGCAAAAACCGTTTTTGAATAAGAGGGGAGGGGTGCGATTTCCAGGGCTTTGGATCTTCCCGAGCCGGTCACCGTGTACTGGCTGACCTGCTGACAAACGGTGGGGAATTCAAGATCTGAAAGAGTTTTCGCTGTAATTTTAATCATATATAAAAAAACCTACTTTTGAGGTGCCGCAATTTACTTAATAATATGAATGTTGACATAGAGCCAAGTTGGAAAAAAAAGTTAAATGATGAGTTCGAAAAGCCCTATTTTAAGGAACTTCTAAATTTTATAAACAAAGAATATGAAGAAAACCAATGTTTTCCCAAACCGGAAGACATTTTTAAAGCTTTCGAACATTCGCCTTTTGACAGGGCCAAAGTGATCATTATAGGGCAAGATCCATACCATGGATTTAATCAGGCCCACGGCTTGTGTTTTTCGGTACAACCTGACACGAAAATTCCTCCTTCGCTGGTCAATATTTTTAGAGAGCAGGGAGAAGATCTGGGCAAAGCATTTCCTGAAAATGGCCATTTACGGCACTGGGCAGAACAGGGAGTTTTAATGCTCAATGCCACCCTAACGGTTAGGGCAGGGAAAGCGGGATCCCATAAGGGAAAGGGATGGGAGAAATTTACTGATAAGGTGATAGAGATCCTTTCCCGGGATCGGGAGCACCTGGTTTTCCTGTTATGGGGGAGTCCGGCCCAAAAAAAAAGGCAGAAAGGTTGATCAAAGCAAACATCTTGTCCTTACCAGCGGGCATCCTTCACCTTTGGCAGCGAATCGCGGCTACTGGTTTGGTAACAGGCACTTTAGCAAGACCAATGAATATCTTCAAAAAAACGGGATTAGACCTATTGAGTGGTGATCAAAACCTGAACCCAAGATTGAAATTGAACTGTCCTACAATAGTGGGAGAGTTTGAGCTAAAAAGATTTCGTCCAATCCCCATTCCCAGATCCAGAAAGAAACCCTGCCTGGAAATAAATTTCCCTCCTACCCCAAAGCCAAGAGCAAGATCTGTGTACCTTTCCTCTGGAGCCGGTTGATCTGTACTATAATCCTCCTCAACAGTGTAATCCCCACTGGAAACCATGGTGAGTGCATTTACATAGAAACCGCTGGCCGTAGAACGATCACTGAAAAAATATTTGTACTTGCCGGCAATCGAAAAATCCTTTTCGTAAGCATCGACTGTATTTTCCTTGTCCCGGTTAAAGGCCAGAATAAAGGTCTCCACTGCCCAACTGCTATGAGGGCTTAGTACTCGCTCATAGGTAATATCTATAGCTCCAAAAGCCAAAAGATTAAGCGCACCGACACTTAATTCATTTTTGGCAGTATCCCGGGGATCAGCGCTTTTCTGCTCCTGAGCGGCACCTATAATGGGGGTAATTAGGATAATCAATAACCAAAGGTTTTTTTTCATGGGAAGAAATTAGCAATTAAAATTCAGCTATAAAACGGGAATTCACAGCTGTTTCGTCTATCAGGTCCAGTTCTTTTAATTGTTGCTGTACCCGGTCAATCTCCATCACGGAAATTTGCTTCTGACTCCAGGTGGTGAGC
>JBEPWW010000083.1:0-9253 GCA_041642215.1 Salinimicrobium sp.
CTCCCGCGAATTCACCCCAAATTTATGGCCTACCTTATCGGTGCTGGAAAAGCTGATCGTAAGAAAATCAGTATGCGCATCTTTCCCCAGTTCTTCTGCCGAGATGGCTGCAAGGGCAAAATCCAGCGTCAGGTCGTTTCCAAAAGGGGTGTCCTCAATGATGTCGAATTCTCCATTCTTTTTGCTGAGCTTGTTGAGATCATATGGAAAAGCCGTTGATTCCTTACCTGTGAAGCCTTTTTCATATGGGGATTCATCTTTCCCGCTAGCGGTATAATGCTCCTGTGGGTAGAGTGTATTCCAGGTTCTAAGATAGGATTCAGCTATACCGGAATTATTGAACCGGGCCACCCATTCTGGTAATGCCTCCATATACCAGGAACTGCTGATGAATTTGCCCTCATCTGCTCCATAGAACCAGTAGGCGGCATTGGCATTATGCCCTGCAGAAAAGATGGATGCCCGATCTTTTAAGGCAATTCCAATGGTCTTCCCCCGCATTTGTGTGCTTAACCTGTTTTCATCGGCTATTGTACTGCTTTTGAGGTTCTGTGGCGATTTTTGTCCATCATGGCTATGAGTACCTACGGGACTAACTGTATCATCTGCTACGCAGCTTACGCTTTTTCCTTTCTTCCTGTCGAACCATTTGTTCCCGATAATTCCGTGATTCATCGGGCCGGTGCCGGTAAAGATAGAGGCGTGTCCTGCCGCGGTAGAGGTGGGCAGGTAATTGATATGAGTATTGTTGAAGCTAAAACCCTCACAAACCAATCGCTTAAACCCATTTTCTCCATAGAGATCCCAATATCGGTCCAGAAATTCATGTCGCATCTGGTCAACGACTACCCCGACCACCAGTTTTGGTTTTTCTGAATTCAGGGCATTGGTTTGAAAAAACAAACCTAAGGAAAGGCTTAGAAGGAAATTTGACAACATGATTTCTAATTATTGGTTAAAAATTGAAGCACAGGGAGTTAAGTTCTAATTTACGTTTTTTATTATAAACTTTTTTTAAAAAAATGGCAAGAGAAAAATTTTTGTGCGAGGCAGTATGATGTTTATAGCCTGTCTCAAGAAGACCAGTAGGTTTAAGAATTTTTTAGGAGGTTAAAATCCTGAGAATGGTATCTTAAAAAGAAAAAGACATGAAAGAAGAAGAAAAGAAAGTGAGCCTGAGCGAACTGGATTACTGGACCGACAAATGGGGGGTCTCTGAGGTGCAGTTGAAAGAGGCCATAGAGCGAACCGATAGCCAGGACCCTGAGGTCATTGAAAAATGGCTTATTGACCACAACTACCTTTTGTAAAAAAACCGGTTGGGACATTACCGGCACCGGCCGGAAACAAGAGAGTCCCGGCCGGCTTTCCGGATGTACCTTATGCAGTTCCTTTCATAATCACAGAGGCCATAGCAGCTCGGGTTCGTTCCTGTCTGCCCTGCAGGAGGAAATAGGTAAGTGTGGACGCCAGAAGGAACCAGAGGTGCCAGGCGTTGGAGATCAATTGAAAATAGTCCACTCTGCCTTTTGCAAAGCTGAGAATAAGAAGGACCTGTGCCCCGTAAGGCAAGATCCCCTGAATGATACAGGCAAAGATATCCAGGACAGAGGCTGTTTTGATCCTGCTCAGCTTAAGCTTTTCATTGATCTGCCTGGCGATATTCCCACTCACCAGGATAGAGACCGTATTGTTGGCTATGGCGAGATTGGTGATTCCCACCAGTATGCCTATTCCAAAATAGGCAGAGCGTTTGGTGGTCCAGCGGTTGATCGTGCGGGTAATGAGATCCAGCCCCCCTGCTTTTGTGACCATGGCCGCCAGCCCTCCGGTAAGCATGGAGAGGAGGAAGATATCGGTCATGGAGGTGAATCCCGAGTAACTGAGTCCCGCCAGGTCCGGCAGGTCGAAAGGTGAGTAGAACAGACCAATGCCGCCGGCAGCCGCGAGCCCGGCGAACAGAACGATATAGACATTCATTCCGAGGATCGCCAGGGAGATCACCAGTAGATAGGGAACGATCTTCACCAGATCAATAGCGGCAGGAGTGGCCAGCCTGCCCGAATCCCCGAGTAGAAACCCCTGGAAAAGCAAAATGCCGATCGTAAAAGCAGCTGCAGGAAGAGCGATCTTCAAATTTTGCCTAAATTTATCCTTCATGTCACAGCCTAAAGATTGTGTGGCAGCAATGGTCGTATCAGAAATGAAAGAAAGATTATCACCAAACATAGCCCCGCCCAAAAGAGAGGCGCTGAGGATGGGAAGGGAAGCTCCCGTTCTGTCGGCAAATCCTGTTACTACCGTAGCCAGCGCCACAATAGCGCCTACAGATGTTCCTGTGGAAAAGGAGAGGAAGGCCGTAATAATGAAGATGCCGGCATAGAGAAAATGTACAGAAATAGAATTCAGGCCCAGGTCCACAATCGCCTCCACGCTGCCCGTTGCTTTGCATATCATGGTAAAAGCACCTGCCAGCAGATAAATAAGGCACATGGTCATGATCTTTTCGTCCCCGCAACCTTTTAAGAGGGTGGATACCTTATCTTCGATTTGATCTCTGAACAGTAGAAATGCTGTCACTATCCCAAGAAGGACTGCGATAGGGGATGGGAGGGCATAGAAATCACCAAGGGCGATCCCTGCCCCTAAAAAGGTAAAAACAAAAATCAGCAGGGGTAACAGGGAGATCACGGATCCTTTTTTACCGGAAAAAACTTTCATAAATGTATTTCTTATAAACCTCGAAGAGAAAGAAAAGCTACTTAGGGAAGGCTAACGTTGGTTCCAAAGAATGGCTTATCGATTGCAGCACCTTGCTCGTTATGCAGGTTGCTATCTCTTTTTTGAGATTCTTGATAATGCCGGCAAAATTAATAACATTCCCCGATTATCAAAATAAATTTGAAATGCTGATATGCTTTGATCCAGAGCTCTTGGCCGCTGTAACGGATTCTTTTAATTTTACATCCTGTCTTTCAGTAGATTGAGGTGACTCTGGCATAATTGATGAATGTAGAGTGGTAACTAAACCAAATACCGGTTTGATTGGGGAGTACCGATGTGGAAGAATTCCCCGGGCGTGGATAAAAGTGCGGAAATAATCCTATTTTTGAAAGCCTGTGCCACATTTCAGAGATCTTTATGTAATCTGACGGACCGGATAAAAACTAAAACGAATATGAAAATCAACAAATTACTGCCCGCTGTTATCCTGATGATCCTGGGTTTCACTTCCTGTGAAAAAGATGATGATGCATTGAAAACCGATTTTTCCGGGGAAAATACGGCAACAGAACTGGGTGATATTGAAGTAGAGCAATTTGTATATAAGGGAATGAATGACCTGTATCTTTATAAGGATGATGTTCCCGTTCTGGCAGATTCCTATTTTGCCAGTAAAAGCGAAAGGGACCAGTACCTGGCTGAAGCCGGGTCTCCCGAAAAGTTATTTGATAAGCTATTGTCCTCCCAGGACCGGTTTAGCTTTATTACAGATGATTACGTGGCCCTGGAAGAAAGCTTTAAGGGGATCACCAGCAGCACCGCAGGGATGAAATATGGCCTTGGAACAATAAGGGATACCAATTATTTATTTGCCTACCTGCAGTATATCCTGCCGGGTACTTCGGCCGAAGAAGCCGGGTTGACCAGAGGGGTGGTGTTCACAGAGGTGGACGGGCAGAAAATGACGCTGGGTAATTTTGAGGGTCTTCTCGCCAACAGTTCCTTCACCATCAATATTGGAAGTGTTCAGAACGGACAACTTGTAATGACAGACGAAACAGTGACTCTGCACCACTCTGAATATACTGCCAATCCGGTGTATATTGCCGAGACCATGGAAGTGGAAGGCAGAAAAATTGGTTACCTGATGTACAACGGCTTTATAGCCGATTTTGATAGCGAACTCAATACCGCCTTTGGTAAATTCAAAGCAGAAGGGATAACTGATCTGATCCTCGATCTGCGGTATAACGGCGGAGGTTCTGTTAGATCGGCCGTAGACCTTGCCAGTATGATCACCGGTCAGTTCGAGGGAAAGGTTTTCATGAAGGAGGTGTGGAACAGAAAGTACCAGGATTATTTTGAAAAGAACAATCCGGAGAGCCTTCTTAACAGGTTCAACCCACAGATAAGGACCGAGGAGGCCATCAACAGCCTCAATCTTTCTAAAGTATATGTGCTCACCACAGCCAGGACCGCTTCGGCGAGTGAGCTGGTGATAAACGGGCTGGAGCCTTATATTGATGTGATCCAGGTGGGGGATGTGACCACAGGGAAATTCCAGGCTTCTGTAACCCTATATGACAGTGATGACTATCAAAAAGAAGGTGCCAATAAGAACCACACCTACGCCATACAGCCGCTTATATTTAAATCGGCTAATGCAGAAGGAAAATCAGATTATGTAGATGGACTGGCTCCGGATGTGAACTACAAAGAGAACCTGAATGATCTGGGTACACTGGGGGATACTTCTGAACCTTTACTAAAAGCGGCCCTTAACCATATGTTCGGAAAGGCTCAGGAAACCAAAAGCGCTGCCGAAAAAATGGCGGCCGAAAAATTCGAGACCGTTGGAGAGAGCGGCATGATGGAACCCATGTATCAGGAGATGTATATCGATCGTGTTCCTCCTGTTCTGAAGAAAGACTAGAAGGAATAGCTTATATAACCAAAAGAGGCTGTCTAAAAAGTTTAATTGCTTTTTAGACAGCCTCTTTTGGTTTAGGTCTTCACCATCTTAACGCATATTCTCAAACTCGATCTTCCAGATGCCGCGGACCTCATTTTCTGAGTAGCCCATTGCCCTGTCCTGCGGATACAGCTTCAGGATCTTCGCCCTTACCTGCGGATCTATATCTTCGGGTTTGCCGTGGCATTGCAGGCACATGCTGTTGGTGACTATGGGATAGTAGAAGCGGGTTTTACCTTTTTCAGGGATCAAAACCGGCTGCGGATCTTTACCCGCGCTTACCTGGTGTGAAAAAAGATCGATAAGCTCTTCTTCTTCGCGAGTTGCCCGGTTCTGTGGATTTCGGTTCTTATCTGAAACTCGTTGCACAGAGGCGTTGTATTTCTCTGCCATGGATGTGGTGAGCGGGATGGCCTCCACATTACAAAATTCCAGGGCGTGAATGGTGCCTTCTTTCTGAATGGCTCCCATCAGGTTCTGGCCCAGCAGCTTTTTAGTTTCCTGCGCGATCTCCAGGCCTTTATCAGCGGCGTTTTGCTGCTGCATACCCATTCCTCTGCCCATTCCTTGGCCCATTGGGCGGCCCTGCTGCCGATACATGCCCTTACCGGGTCCTGCTTTCCAGTGTTCGGCGAACCAGTCGGGTTCTTCGATCTGGTGGTCATACATGTATTCGGCGATCTTTTCTACGGCTCCGTCAGGATATTGCTGGTAGGGCATTAAACCAAAGCGCCTTACTGCGGCGGGCATCCTTGACTTTTTAACAGAGGGTTCATCTACAAAGGAAACTATTTGTTGCACAAATTTCTCCTGGGAAGGATCACCCGTTAAATAATGAGCTTTAACCGCGGCCATTGGCGGTCCTATCCTGCCTTCCATCCTGGGGGCAGTGGGGCTGTGACAGGTATAGCAATAGGTTTCCATCAGCTTTTTGCCGGGATGTTCCTGTTCAGCCCGGATCTGGTCCTGGGCCTGGGCTGCCATTAAGAGCTGGTATTTTGGCTGGCGTTCCTGGCAACTGCCAAAAAAGAGCAGGATAGAGGTGAGAAGGATAAGATTTTTCATTTTAATGGTATCTGGTTATGGTCGCTAATCAATTTACGGTTTTGACATAGATCAAAAAATGCGATTGCTCATGTTTCTGATTGTTATAATATTAGTTTCCGGTCATATTTTTTCTTTGCCTGTTTTAGAAAAAAGCCTTTCCAGGCGTTCTCCTTTTTCATAATCGAGATAGGAGTATGAAATATTCCGCAAACCTCCGTGTATCTTGCAGTTCTTGCTCCCCCTCTTAAATTCGGGATGTTGCGCTATAAAAGAACCGGGGTCTGTTTCCAGCAGCTCATCGGTTATGAGAACATAGACGTTACTTTTAACCTCGTTCTTAAGTAAGCGGTGAGCGGCGATCACAGTCTTTCCGTACAACTTGTGGAAGCCTGATAGCTTATAATCTGCTGTGGAGCCGTAGTGGGCTATGAGTTTCAGCGACAGGTCGATCTCCCTGCCCATCTCCCGGCTTAGCAGTTCCACTTCCTGGTTAAAGTTTTTGAGCATGGTTTCATACTGTTGCAGGATTTGCCCGGGTTTCAGTTTTTTGCCTTTTTTAAAAAACAGGATGGCATCGCCTTCTATTTCTGAAACGGTGAGATCCAGGATGTTGCTTTCCACAATGGCCGAAAGCAGCCGGTAAATAATCATGTTTCCGGTGACTTCATCTGTGGTATGAACAAAACGGGTAAATCCGCTGATATCCGGGATCAGCAGATTTGTCTTTTCCACCAACATTCCATAAGAGTCTAGATGACCAGGAATTCTTCTGTTTTTCTTTGACAGTTGATCAGGTAATTTAATATCCATTAATTAAAGTTTTTTGACCTTTTCCTTTGAATCAACTGGAAATCCAGCAGAAACCGGAATAAGATTTCTTCAGACGGAAAAAGATTATTTAACCTTTCACCGGTTTCTTCTCATTGCTGATCCCAAATTTCTTCAGGATATCTTCCATCAAACACCATTGGGTGATAGAGGACTGTAGCAGGTTGACCCCCACAAAGGCGGTAAACCACAGCCAGTTGATGTTTACATAGACTGCCAGAAGCAGGCTTAAAAGGATAAATGTTCCGGCGATACCGCGTATTACTCTGTTTAGCATAATTTCTAATTGTTTATTGATTATTGTTCATTGATCATTGTCAAATTGATCGTTCAATGGGTACCACTACTGCCCGCACCGGGTTATTGGTCTCCAGTTGATCGTTGAATTCGCGCACCTGATTAAAGAAATCGCTAATCCTGTCCTCATCTGTGAAAGAGAAGAACATGGAGGATTCGTTTCCTCCTTTTTCTCCGGGGAACCAGCTCTGGGTGGCTACCAGTGAATTGGCGGCATTCTTATAGCCGTCGATCTCAGAGCTGCTGAATGCCTCGATATTGGCCTTTTTAAAAAACTTCAGGACTTCTTTCTGAAATTCTGCCACGCTTGTTACTATTAGTAGTTTCATCTTTTTAGGTTTAAGGTTCAAAGTTTTTGGTTATCAGTTGTCGGTTATCGGTTGTCGGTTCGGTTGAAAGCCGCAGCTTCCGTTTAACCCCCAGGCTCCCTTGGAAATTCAAAATTCAAGGTTCAAGATTCAAGGTCTTAACTTTCGTTCATTACTTCGTACTTCTAACTTCGTATTTCGTTATACCCCCCGGCCCCCTGAAGGGGGAGAAGGGGCTTTCTGGTTCAAATGTTTTGTCATGGGCACTTTCCGCCTCCCTTTAGGGCAGGGGTAAAGCGGAAAGTGCAACCCGCAACCCGCAACCCGCAACCCGCAACCCGCAACCCGCAACCCGCAACCGGCAACAGGCAACCGGCAACTGACAACCTGCAACAGTTACACAACTTCCTCAGTTTCTTTTTCTTCAATCACAACCTCCGTCTTCACCTCCCTGTCTTCATATTTTTTTCTCTCGATCATGTAGTACACCAGTGGCACTACCAGGAGCGTAAGGAAGGTCGAGACGATCGTTCCTCCCATCAGCGAGATGGCGAGTCCCTGGAAAATAGGGTCGAAGAGGATCACGAAGGCTCCGATCACTACCGTACCGGCAGTTAACAGGATAGGAGTTGTTCTTACGGCCCCGGCTTCGATCACCGCCTGTTTTAGCGGGATCCCATCTTCCAGCCGCAAGTTCACGAAGTCGATGAGCAGCACCGAGTTCCGCACCATGATTCCGGCGAGCGCGATCATTCCAATAAAGGAGGTTGCAGTAAAGAAGGCGCCCATGATCCAGTGACCCAGCACGATCCCGATCAGCGATAGCGGAATGGCAACCATCATCACAATAGGGGCTCTGAAGTTCTGGAACCAGCCCACGATGAGGATGTAAATGATCACGATCACTCCCAAAAATGCGATCCCAAGGTCACGGAACACCTCCAGGGTGATCTGCCACTCTCCGTCCCATTTTACGGTATAGTCATCTTCATATTCCGGCTGACCCATATACAGGTCGCTGATCTCATAACCTGCCGGCATTTCAATCTGCTTGAGTTTGTCTTCCATCCCCAGGATAGCGTACACCGGACTCTCAAGTTCTCCGGCCATATCGGCCAGCACATACACCACCCGCTTCTGGTTCTTGCGATAGATGCTCTTGTTCCTTATAACTTCCGTCGGCGTTACCAGGTCGGCAATGGGGATCATCTGTCCCTGTTGGGAAGCGATATTGATCTGGATGATGTCCTCTACAGAGGATTTTTCCTCCTCATCCAGCGCCAGCACAATTCCTACCCGCTGGGTAGCTTCCTCATCATAAAGCTGCGTGATCGCTCTTTCTCCCAAGGCAGAATTCAGCGTGTAAACGATCTGCTGAGGTGCGATCCCGTAAAGCATCGCCTTTTCCTTATCGATCTCAAACTTGTATTCTTTTTGATCGGCTTCCACCATCCAGTCTATGTCCACCACATCTTCGGTATTGTGAAGAATGGTCTGTATACTATCTGCCAGGGCGATCTGCGTTTCATAATCGGGTCCGTAGACTTCCGCGACTATGGTTGACAATACAGGAGGTCCCGGCGGAACTTCCACCAGCTTAATGTTGGCTCCGTATTTATCTCCTATCGCCTGAATATCCGGGCGTAGTAGTTTCGCGATGTCGTGACTCTGCAGGCTGCGCTCTCCTTTTGGCAACAGGTTCACCTGAATATCGGCAGTGTTGCTCGCGCCTCTTAGGTCGTAGTGACGTACGAGTCCGTTGAAGGTGATAGGGGCAGAGGTTCCAATGTAAGTCTGGTAATTCACTACCTGTTCACTTCCGCTCAGATATTGACCTATCTCTTTAGTCACTACCGCTGTTCTCTCTAAAGTTGTGCCTTCAGGCATGTCGATCACCACCTGGAATTCATTCTTGTTATCGAAAGGCAGCATTTTCACAGCCACATCTTCAGTAAAGAACAAGGCAACAGATCCCAATAGAAGGACAATTGTAATTCCGAGGAAGGACCAGCGGATCTTTTTATTATCGATAAGTGGTTCTTCAAAGCGCTTATAGATACGGTAGATCATGGAATCT
>JBEPWW010000084.1:0-9233 GCA_041642215.1 Salinimicrobium sp.
CTCACATCTTTAAAAACCGAGGTTATAACGGTGTTGTTACCAAAAAGGTTTTGTTGATTCCCTATGAGATAAACTCCAATTATAAAAAGTATGATCCCCACAATTACGAAGATTCCGAGTTTCAGGTTTTGTGAATTAGTTTTATTCATTCCTTTCTTATTTAAAAAATGCTTTTACTTTTGGATCTTCTGAGGTAGATAATTCCTCAAATGTCCCCTCTGCGTAATTCGTACCTTCCAGTAAAAGGATCATTCTATTGGAAATAACCCGGGCGCAATCCACATCATGGGTGATGATAAGAGAGGAAGTCTTGTATTTTTCCTGTATTTTCATCATCAATAGGATAATCTCTTTTGCGGTTATTGGATCCAGCCCCGTAGTAGGCTCATCATATAGTATGATACTGGGTTTCAGGATGAGGGCCCGGGCCAATGCAATACGACGCTGCATTCCCCCCGATAGTTCTGCCGGCATTAGATCCTCTGTTTTAGGCAGTCCCACACTCTCCAAAGCTTCCTTTACCAGCATATCGCTATCCTTCATGTTAAATTTCGTGGTATGACGCCGAAGGGGAAATTCCAGGTTCTCTCGTACCGTCATGGAATCATAAAGAGCGCTGCCCTGGAACAGGAAACCGATCTCTGCACGTAATTCGTCCATTTCATGCCGTTCCAAACGGGAGATATCTTTCCCCAATATTTCGATCTTTCCCCGGTCGGGATTCAGCAAACCAACCATACATTTGATCATCACAGATTTCCCTGAACCTGATTTCCCCATAAGGACCAGGTTCTCACCTTCAAATATTTCTAGGTTAAAATCATCCAGTACCACCAGGTCCCCGAATTTCTTATATAGATGCTCGAGTCGAATGACTGGATCCCCCTTTTTAGTAGCCGTTTGTTTGTTTGCTTCTTCCATTTCATCCGTAAATTATATCTGAGACAAAGACGGCAATAAAATCGATGATAAATAACAGCATACTGGTAAATACCACTGCAGAGTTGGAAGCACGACCAACTCCTGCAGTCCCTTTACTGCTATAATATCCTTTAAAACAACCTACCAGCCCAATAGCGAACCCAAAAAAGAAGGACTTTACAGTAGCCGGAAGCAGGTCGCTGAATTGTAGGGCTGAAAACACTTCATTAAAATAGAGCAAGAATGAAACCTGTCCTTTAATGTTCTCTACCAGGGCAGAACCAATAAGGGCGATAAAATCCCCTATAACAATGAGAATAGGCAGCATTAAAGTGGCAGCCAGAATGCGGGTCACAACCAGAAAACGAAAGGGATTGGTACCCGAAACTTCCATAGCATCTATTTGCTCGGTCACCCGCATGGAACCCAGCTCAGCCCCAATGCTGGATCCAATACGCCCGGCACAAATAAGGGCGATGATAACCGGCCCGATCTCCCGTACTATGGAGACGCTTATCATGGCAGGCATCCAGGAAACCGCACCAAATTCCAGTAAAGTGGGTCGAGACTGCAGGGTAAAGACCAGGCCGAGGATAAACCCCGTGACACCTACCAACAAGAGGGATTTATTTCCCATTTGATAACATTGATTCAATAACTCCCGAAATTCGAAAGGTCTGGAGAACAACTCCCTGAAGAATCTGCCTGCGAAACGTGAAAGCGCTCCTATCTCAGTAAAAAAGGAGGTAATATTTTCCTGAAATGGAAAAGTTCTGGTCATAGGCACGCTTTAAAAATGATTAGAAAAAAATAATTCCAGGAGTCTATCTGGGTAATAACTTATCTCAGGTTTAATAGAACAACGCTACGAGAATCTATTAAAAATACAAAAAAACAAAAAGATGTGGTTAATGGTTTGGTTATCAATTAATAGTTAGCCGGTTAAGGTGTCTGTAGGTGCTCAACATGGGAGAGAGGACAAATTATTTCCTAAGCAGATCTTCCAGTTTCTCACTCTCTACAATATGTTCTGTAACTGAAAACACCCTGGTTCTGTTTTTTCTGAAGGCTTTGACAAAATCGGCTATTTCATCTTCCAGGTGCTCATGTTCCATGCGAAAGATGCGCGTATTTCCCTTTTGAGGATCTTCCACCAGCGACCCCAGCTGGTTGAGATGTACCTTCACTTTTTCCAGAAGATCAAAACAATGGGATTTGACCTTCTGCAGGTCTCTTACCATTTGGTTTACAGCTGTGGTATTTTCTTCCCGGGTGATCCAGATTAGGTACTTATCGATCAACCGGTACAAAAACTGTAGGTCCTCTTTGTAAAACTCCAGATCTTTTTTCCAGTAACGGGTCAGGACGTAAAGTTCCTCCCAGTTGGCTTCCTTAATAAATTCTCCCTTGGGCCGACTTCGGAATGTTTCCATGGTTAATTCTCTTAAAAATGATTTACCATAAAAGTATCACAAAACTCCACCAAAAAAAATGATATTAATCAGCATCATTGACGGATATCATTTTGATGTTCTGGGGTTTAAACTAAATTCCGGAGAGGTGTTATGAATATTGATATCAAACTAATTAAGGTAAATGAAATATGCGCGCAATAGGAAATCATGAGGAAATAGAGATTCAGCTTCCTACTGTGGAGTTGCGGGGGATCCTGGTTGTGCCGGAAGGAGCAGAAGGATTGGTTCTGTTCTCCCACGGCAGCGGGAGCAGCCGTTTAAGCACCCGAAACCGCTATGTGGCTGAGGAGTTGCAGCGAAATCATCTGGCAACCCTGCTATTTGATCTTTTGATCCGGGAGGAGGATGAAGAATATGAGGCACGATTCGATATTCCCTTTCTCACAGAACGTTTAATGGAGGTGTTCGCATGGGCTGCAGAACAGCCGGGTATACACCCCAAATTGCCCCGGGAATTTTTTGGAGCCAGTGCAGGAGCGGCTTCGGCATTAATGGCAGCGGCCGGGCTCGGGGAGGAAGTGGCGGCGATCGTATCTCGTGGTGGCAGACCTGATATGGCGATGGAAAAACTAAAGGAGGTGAGATCACCTACCTTATTGATTGTTGGGGGAAATGATGAACCTGTTATCCAGCTTAATAGGCTGGCATATAAGGAAATGACCTGTGAAAAGGAACTGGAGATCATTCCGGGGGCAACTCATCTCTTTGAAGAACCGGGTGCCCTGGAAGAAGTAGCAAAGCGAGCGGCTCTATGGTTCCAGAAATATTTTAAAAAACACAGTTATGTTTAAAGACAGGATTCAGGCCGGTCGGGAACTCGCCCAGCGGCTTGAAAAATACAGGGATAAGGAGGTGGTTGTCCTGGCTATTCCCAGGGGTGGGCTTCCTTTGGGGGGTATTATAGCCAGATGGCTTAATGCTCCGCTTGACGTGGCAATTACAAAGAAAATAGGCCACCCACAAAATAAAGAATTTGCCATTGGAGCAATGAGCCTGGAAGGGTATTTTATTAATCCTACCGGAGAAAACGTTCCCCAGAGCTATATTGAGGAAGAGACCGGGCGGTTGAGGTCTCTGGTGGAAAAAAGACATGAGGAATATTACAGGAAAACACAACCTCATGATTTGAAAGGAATGTGGGTCATCATTGCAGATGACGGAATAGCTACCGGGAGTACGGTTCTGGCTACAGTACAACTAGCAGCCAGGCAGGAACCTGCCGGTATAGTGATCGCGACCCCCGTGGCACCGCCCCGCACCGTGGAAAAACTCAGGAATTCGCCTCACGTGGATGAGGTGATCTGTTTATACACACCAGTAGACTTTATGGCTGTGGGTCAATTCTATGAAAATTTTACCGCGGTGACAGATGAGGAGGCCATTTTCATCCTGGAACAAACGAATCGCCGAAAAGAATAAACTGCAGGCTCAAAATGGGAAAAGGAGCTTTACTTAAAATAAGCAGCCCCTTTTCCCTAATAGATCATTACATGAAATTGCCTTTTTCATCAGTTTTTACCCACATGCGTTTGTCCTGGTTCTCCAATCTTAATTTATACAGTTTCTTGGTTCCTTTCGTTTCATGGTAATTGACCCGATAAATGTCCTTTGTGACCGCCCAATTGGGAAATCGTTTGGCTACCGCATTTCTAACCTCCATGGGGAGGGATACATTCTTGAACCTTTCAACCGTGCGAAGGATCTTCCCGTCCCTGTCATACGAAGCAAGAATAGCTCCTTCGGGAATAAAAAAATTGATCTCGTACAGATCATAATCATCCTGATAATATTCAGAATTTTTCACATCAAAATTGGCGACCTTGTTCCTGAGAAGTTTGACCGGCACTGACATTTCATCTTTTGATGCCTGATCCAGGTACCGGTAATTAACAGCTACCAATTCTACTTCAGATAATTCTTCCGCCTCCGTAACCTGGGCGAAACCGGGCGCCAATACTCCCAGGAGCATTAAACCAATAAGTGCATTTTTCATAAGCTGTGTTTTTTAATTCAACGATTCCTTTTTGCGAGAATTCCTATTCTTGGAAATTTCATCCCAACGTTTTAAATTAAGAACTATAAACTACTGGTAATATGATATTTGTCACTATTTTTTTAAGCTTAGGAATGATAAAAATCATGGGTGAAATGGAAATCTAGTTCTATCTTTTCCAGGATTTGAAGTCAAAATTTTGGAATTTTAATTTGTTCATCTTTTTAAAGAAGGTACCTATGGATAAACTACACAACAAAGTTGCAATCATTACCGGGGGAGCCGGGGGTATTGGTAAAGCTACAGCAGAGTTATTTCTGCAGCATGGTGCGAAAGTTATGCTCGTGGATAAGACCGAAGAGGACCTCATCAGGGCCGGTGAAGAATTGGACAGGAACCACCTCGCGGTATATGAGGCAGATGTATCCATACTTGAACACACCCGGGCCTATGTCGATGCCACCCTTTCAAAATTCGGAAAGATCGATATCTTTTTTAATAATGCGGGGATCGAAGGAAAATTTCTGAGCATGGAAGAGTATCCCGAAGATCTTTTTGATGAGATAATCGCGGTCAACCTCAAAGGGGTCTGGCTGGGATGCCAGCAGGTGATCCCCAAAATGAGCGATGGGGGGAGTGTGATCATCACCTCATCTGTTGCAGGTTTAAAAGGCTTTAAAAATTTGGGCCCCTATGTGGCCAGCAAACACGGTACTGTAGGGATCATGCGGGTAGCTGCCCTGGAATTTGCCGACAGGAATATCAGGGTGAATTCCATTCATCCGGGACCGGTGAACAATCGGATGATGCGGTCTATTGAGCAGGGGATCTCCCCAGGGCAGCCCATTAACGCTCAAAAGGATTTTGAAGCTTCGGTGCCGTTTGGCAGATACGCCGAGAACAGTGAGGTCGCAGACCTGGCCCTATTCCTGGCTTCAGATGACAGCAAGTACATTACAGGAACCACCCAGGTGATCGATGGCGGAATGAGTATCACATGATCAACACTCCCGGTTTGTATTGAGCCGGCATTGCAGGACCTGGTCTGCCTTTGTGCCGTAGCGGTATATGGTGATGCCTTTTAAGTTATACTTCCAGGCGGTGCAATAGATCCTGCCGATCTCTTCTTTGGAAGTGGAAGCCGGAAGATTGATGGTCTTGGAAACGGCATTATCTGTATACTTCTGAAAAGCACGTTGGTGATACAGGTGGTGCTTCCATGGAATTTCCAGACTGCTCTTAAAAAGCAGCTTTATTTTTGGAGGTATTCCGGCAATGTTCTTTATACTTCCTTCAATAAAGATCTGCTCCCTGAGTGCCTCACTCCATAGCCCGGTTGCCTTCAACTGTTCGATCAGAAATCTATTGATTTCCCTTTGATTTTTTCCATCCAGAATGCCTACCCGTTCAAAAACAGGAGCAAAAAGAGGTTCAATGGAATACGATGTGTCCGCTAGGACAGAAAGAGTACCTGTAGGGGCAATGCTGTTGCAGGTGGCATTTCGCAGCGGAGTATGAGGATAGTGCCTGCTATGTTCCCATGCAGGGAAAGGTCCTTTTTCCGCAGCCAGATGTGACGAGGCTTTATAGCTTTCTTTCATTATGAAGTTCATAATTTTTTCCCCCAGCAGGAAGGCTTTTTCTGAAGCGTAGGGGATTCCCAGCTGTATCAGCATTTCTGCCCAGCCCATTACCCCAAGCCCGATCTTGCGGTGTTTTATGGCAATTTCTTCTATTTCAGGGAGCAGATAAAAATTGACAGAAATTATATTATCCAGGAATCGTATTCCGGTGCGAACAGTGTGTGACAACCTGGCCCAGTCAACTTCGGTAGAACCTTTATCCATCCTAAGCATCCGGGAGAGATTGATTGAACCCAGATTGCAGCTTTCATACTCCAGAAGGGGAACTTCCCCGCAGGGGTTCGTACCCTTGATCAAACCTGCTGCCGGTATAGGATTCTGGGAATTGATAGTATCCAGGAAGATGAGACCGGGATCTCCTGATTTCCAGGCCTGTTCTGTAAACAAGCTCCATAAATACTTTGCCCTCACTACTTTTGTGACCTCATTGGTTCGTGGATTGATCAATTCCCAGTCACGGTCATTTTCGACTGCCATCATAAAAGCATCGCTGATACCTGCTGAAAGATTAAAGTTTCGAAGTACACCGTCCTCTTGTTTGGCAGTAAGAAACTCTTCAATATCCGGATGAGTGATATCGAGAATACCCATATTGGCCCCTCTGCGTTTGCCGCCTTGTTTGACCTGTTCGGTTGCGGTATCAAATATCTTCATGAATCCCACAGGGCCTGAAGAGGAACCTCCCGAAGCAGTCACCCGATCGTTTCTTGGCCGCAGTTGGGAAAAATTAAACCCGGTGCCTCCGCCACTTTGGTGGATCAGGGCTGTATTTTTAAGGCTTTCAAAAATATCCCTTAGACTGTCTTTCACTGGCAGAACGAAGCAGGCACTTAGCTGCCCTTTCTCCAGGCCGGCATTCATCAGGGTCGGGGAATTGGGTAAAAACTCCAACTGGGCCATAACCTCATAAAATCGATTGGCCCAGGTTGCCGGTTCCTGTTCTTCAGCTGAAGCTATAGAAACAGCTACTCTTCGAAATAGTTGTTCCGGGGTTTCCACCGGTTTTCCGCCGGCATTTTTCAGAAGGTATCTTCCCCGTATTACCTGTTCTGCATTTGGACTTAATTTTTCCATAACCTCAACATTATAATACCCTTTGCTATTACCGGTATTTTGTATCCCCGGTGTGGATTTTAGGTCCCAGGTGCCAAGAGAGGAATACCCCGTAATAGCCCGGGTTTCCTGCACAGGCAAATTACCCAATTAATTTACGAAGGAACAGAGCTTTAAAGGATGACAATAATCATTTAAGAATCTGAATATAAATGACTATTTTTAAGTAAAGTACATGCAAAAGCAATAGAATAAACCAAAAACAGACCAATTATGATAGTTACTCTTACCGTTAACCCGGCCCTTGACATTTATACGAGTATAGACCATATGGAACCCAATGGGAAACTGCGGTGTAAAGAACCCAAGATCGATCCGGGAGGGGGAGGTGTAAACGTCTCCCGTGTGATACGCCGGCTTGGAGGAAACTCGACGGCCATCTACACCTGTGGCGGCTATACCGGAGACCTGTATGCAGACCTGTTAAAAAAGGAAGAGGTAGAGCAGGATACGATTAAGATCAGGCAGGACCTGCGGCAGAATTTCGCAGTAAGTGAAACCTCGAGTGGGGATCTTTACCGGTTCGGAATGCCCGGTGCAGAGCTCGGGAAGCAAGATTATAAAGCGGTGCTTGATAAGATAGATGATTATAACAAAGCTGAATTCCTGGTTGCCAGCGGAAGTCTGCCTCCCGGTGTCCCCGATGATTTTTATGCCCGGGTAGCGGCAAAAGCCCAGCGGAATGACCTAAAATTCATCCTGGATACCTCCGGAAAAGCCTATTCGGGGATACTGGAGCAGGGTGCTTATCTGTTAAAGCCCAATATCAATGAGTTGCAGGACCTGGTGGGGGAAAAAGCCGAAGATGAGAAACAGCAAAAGGAATTGATGCTGGAGGTCCTTGACAAATACCCCATTGAAGTTATCGTGCTGTCCCTGGGGGCCGATGGCGCTTTACTGGCTTCGGGGAATGAAGTGAAGCATTATCCGGCACCCTCTGTGGAACATATTAGTTCCATTGGTGCAGGAGACAGCATGGTAGCCGGGATCGTCTATTGTCTTTCCCAGGGAAATCCTATTGAGAAGGCGGTACTTTATGGTCTGGCCTGCGGGAGTGCGACTATTAAATCCCCAGGAACCGAGCTGCTTAAGAAAAAAGATGTAGAAGAGCTTTATGACAAGCTTTTATCACAAAAAACCTGAGGGGACCGCGCGATAGAAAATGTTATAAAATGGAGAACTGGAAGATCATATATTCCACATATAAACCTAAAGAAGAGTTGCTTCGGGAAGCTTTGTGCACTGTAGGCAACGGTTATTTTGCCGCCCGGGGAGCCATGGATGGTTCCTCTGCGGGTGAAAATCATTACCCTGGCACTTACCTGGCCGGGGGATATAATCGTCTGGAAACAGAGATCGCGGGCCGAATAATTGAAAATGAGGACCTGGTTAACTGGCCGGACTGGACAGTGCTCAAATTCCGTCCCGAGGGGGGAGAGTGGTTTAACCTGGATGCCGTGGAAATCCTGGATTTCGAGCAGGTATTGGACCTTAGGGAAGGTATCCTGGAGCGACGGTTGCGATTCCGGGATAAAGATCAGCGAGAGACCGAATTGCACAGCCGTCGGTTCGTGAGTATGTCCAACATGCACCTGGGGTGCATAAACTGGAAATTGATTCCGCTTAACTGGTCAGGAAAGGTGACTGTACACTCGGGGCTCAATGGGGCCGTGATCAACAGTGGGGTTGCCCGTTACCGGGATCTTAACAGCCGGCATTTAAAGTTGCTGGAAAAGGGCAATTTTGAGGAGGACGGGATCTTTCTGAAGGTTATGAGCAATCAGTCAGAGGTAGTGATGGGGCAGGCAGCCAGGACCCGGGTTTGTTTTGACCTGTATGACTCTTTCATTGACCGGCAGACGATTGAAGAGGAAGGTTATATCGCACAGGAACTGAGTTTCGAAGCTCAGCAGAACAAGGAGATCATTGTGGAAAAAACAGTAGCAGTTTTCACCTCCAAAGACAAGGCGATATCCGATCCCATGACTGAAGCCAAGAAAACAGTAAAACGTGCCGGCAGCTTTGAACAGTTGAAAAAAGCGCACATCATGTCCTGGGCAGAAATATGGGGTCAAAGCGATCTTCTTT
>JBEPWW010000085.1:0-9199 GCA_041642215.1 Salinimicrobium sp.
ACTGGAAAAGGCCAAGGCTTTACCGAGCATCACGGGGTTCTGGAATGTAGGGGCCACGGGCTACAGTGATGAATTCACTTTTTTTAACGAGGATCAGAATTACTTTAGTCAGTCCATTTTGGGGATCAACCTGAACATCCCGATCTTCAGCAGCGGGATGAGAAGTTCCAGGACACGCCAGCAGGAGCTGGAACATGAGAAGGCGCTCCAGAACCTGGAAGAGACCAGGAACCGCATTCAGCTGGAAATAGATTCAGCAAAAAGCAATTACCAATTTAGCCTTGAAAACTACCAGGCGCAGCAGGAAAGCCTTAGGCTGGCCGAACGCATTGAAAATAAGAACCAGGTCAAATTCTTTGAAGGGCTGGCTTCCAGTTTCGACCTGAGTGAAGCCCAGCGCCAGTTATATAATGCGCAGCAAGAGCTATTGCAGGCTATGCTCGACGTGATCAATGCCAAGGTAGAGCTGGAAAATGTTCTTGATACGACACGGTACTCAGAAAATGAATAAAAAAACGACGCAACCAATAATTAGAAGTTTAAATACTTTAGAAATGAAAAAAATCAGCATACTAGTCCTAAGCCTTTTCACATTATACTCCTGCGGAAACTCAGACAAATCGGTTCAGGAAGTTATTGAGAGTGGGGATCTTTCTGAAATACGAGCAAAAAAAGCAGAGCTTAGCACCAGGCAGAGCGAACTGTCGTCTCAGATCGCCGATCTGGATGCAGCGATACACCAGCTGGATGAGAACCGCCAGTTCACCCTGGTAAGGACCCGGCAGTTGAACGATACCACTTTTAAACATTACATCGAATTACCCGGCGATGTCGATACCGACCAGAACATAACCATCTACCCCGAATATAGCGGGATCCTGCTGGAGATCCTTGTGAATGAGGGGGAAGAAGTACGTAGCGGACAGGTTCTGGCCCGGATAGATGACGGAGGTTTAAGAAATCAACTGGCCCAGCTACGGGCGCAGTCCACCCTGGCAGAAACCACCTTTGAGCGGCAGCAAAGACTTTGGGAGCAGCAAATAGGGTCTGAGATCCAGTACCTCGAGGCAAAAACCAACTTCGAAGCCCTACAGAATTCTGTACAACAACTAGAAAGTCAGCTGGCCAAGACCATTGTACGGGCACCCTTCAGCGGGGTGATCGATGAGATCTTTACAGATCAGGGCGAAGTGGTAGCCCCGGGCCAGAGCAGGTTATTTCGTTTGATCAACCTCTCAGACATGTACATTACTGCTGCCGTTCCCGAATCCTATCTCGGCCAGGTACAGAAAGGCACAGAAGTACTGGTGGAAATTGCCGCCACAGGAACAGAATTCCGCAGTGAAGTAAGGCAGGTGGGCAACTTCATCAATCCCAACAACCGCACTTTTGAGGTCAAAGTTGCGGTTCCCGAAAACAACGACCAGATCAAACCCAACCTCATAGCAACGGTAAAACTAAATGATTATACCTCAGAGAACGCAGTTACCATCCCGGAGAGTGTGATCCAGCAGGATGCGGCCGGACGCAATATAGCTTTTGTGTTTGAACCCACCACAGACAGTACCGGGGTAGCCCAAAGAAGGATCATCAGGACTGGATACAGTTATGAAGAACAAACAGAGGTCCTGGAGGGGATCGAGGCCGGCGAGCTCCTCATCACAGAAGGCTCAAAAAATATAAGAGACGGGCAACAGGTAAGGGTTCTTAATCAGTAACACTCAGCATACCACATTAATAGCATTATGAAATTAAAAATTGACAAAGATTTTAAGCTGTCCTCCTGGGCGATAGAAAACAGGATGACAGTCTATGTCATCATTGCCATCATATTAGTAGGAGGTCTTATGTCTTACTACAGCATGCCCAGGGAATCCTTTCCCGAGGTGGTTGAGACTAAGATCTATGTAAGCTCAATCAACCCCGGGAACTCTGCCGAAGACGTGGAAAAATTCATTACAGAGCCCCTGGAACAGGAGTTTAACAGCATAGCGGGGGTGAATGACATAAGCTCCACGACCTTTCAGGACTATTCCCTGGTGATCGTGGAGTTCGATGAAGACATTTCGGTGGATGCCGCCAAGCAAAAGGTTAAGGATAAAGTGGACCAGCAAAAAGCCGCGACCACCTGGCCTACCCTGGATAATGGAGCAAAGGTGGAACCAAACGTCTTTGACCTCAACATTTCCGAAGAAATGCCCATCCTCAATATCAATCTCACAGGAGATTACCCGGTGCAACAGCTAAAGCAGTATGCTGAATACCTGCAGGACAGGATAGAACTGCTGCCACAGATCAAGGAAGCCTCTATTCGGGGGGCTGAAGAAATGGAAGTTGAAATAGCGGTGGATGTCAACAAGATGACCGCGTCAAAAGTGAGTTTCGATGATATCATTAGTGCCGTAAGCATGGAAAACCGAACCATTTCGGGAGGAAATGTGATCACAGGAGGGCTTCAGAAGAATATCCGCATTATCGGGGAGATCCGCGACCCCAGGGAACTGCGCGACATTATAGTTAAACGCGAAGAAGGCAATGTTTTTCTTCGGGATATCGCCAGGATACGTTTCCAGGAAAAGGAACCTACAACGTTCGCCCGGGAATATGGCGAACCGGTGGTCATGCTTGATATTAAAAAACGAAGCGGCACGAACATGATCGAAGCCATTAGCGATATCAAAAGCATCATAGAGAACGAACGGGAAAATTACCTGCCTGCCGACCTGAATATTTCTTATTCCAATGACCAGTCCACCAACACAGAGAACATGGTCAATGACCTGGTGAATAATATTATTTTCGGGGTGATCCTGGTGGTAGTGGTCCTGATGTTCTTCCTGGGATTCAGGAATGCACTTTTCGTTGGTTTCGCCATCCCGCTTTCCATGTTCCTGTCCTTTATCATTCTCTCCAGTATAGGTTTCACCCTAAATACCATGGTGCTTTTTGCGCTGGTTATGGGCCTCGGGATGCTGGTGGATAACGGGATCGTAGTCGTAGAAAATGTATACAGCCTTATGGATCAGGGCATGCCGCGAATAAAGGCTGCAAAACAGGGGGTCGCCGAGATCGCCTGGCCTATTATCGCTTCCACTGCCACTACCCTGGCCGCTTTTTTCCCATTGGGTCTGTGGCCGGGTACTATAGGAAAGTTCCTGGTATACTTCCCTATCACCCTATCCATTGTGCTTGCATCCTCATTGTTTGTAGCTTTGGTGATCAACTCCATGCTTACCTCTCAATGGATGAAGACGGAGGAAAAGGAATTCACCAAAAAGAAATTGATCCGTTTCAGCGCTATCCTGGGGGTTACTGGAATTGTCCTGTTGGTTGCAGGATTTATAATGGACCTGGGCGTATTCCGGGCGCTGGGTAACCTGATGATCCTCGGGGCAATCCTGCTTTGGGTCTATAAGTATTTCCTGGCTGCCGGAGTAGATTACTTCCAGTTCAAGGCCCTGAAGAAACTTGAAATTAAGTACGAGGACACGCTACGATTCGCACTTCGCGGAAAGAACTCTTACCTTGTTTTCTTCGGAACTTTCCTCCTGCTCATACTTTCTTTCATTCTGGTAAGAGTGGTTGAGCCCAACGTCTTGTTCTTTCCGGAAAATGAACCTAACCAGATTATTACCTATATAGAATTTCCTGAAGGAACAGATATTCGAAAAACCAATGAGCTCACCAAAGAAGTAGAACAACGCATCTACAACGTGATCGAAAAGTACGAGGATGAGGACGGGTATAATTTTATGGTGGAATCTGCTATTTCGCAGGTAGGCCAGGGAGCCGGAAACCCCCAGACAGACGGCGGGCAGCAAAACGATATGCCTCACCGGGGGAAGGTAACCCTCTCCATGCGGGAGTTCAAAGATCGCCGCGGGGTGGAAAGCAGCCATGTATTGTCTGAGGTACGGGAAGCTGTAGGTGATTTTCCGGGAGCATCCATCATCGTTGAAAAAGACGCTGCAGGCCCTCCTACCGGTTATCCCATAAACATAGAACTTAAAGGGGAGGATTATGAACTCATGCTGGCCGAGGCCGATCGGCTGAGGGAATATATCAGGGATATGAATATCCCCGGTATAGAAGAACTCAAGATTGACGTCAATAAATCAAAACCCGAACTCAACGTAAGGGTTGACCGGGTGAAAGCGGGGCAACTGGGAATTTCTACTTCTGCTGTAGGACAAACCCTTCGTCGCGCCATTTACGGGGAAGAGATCTCTACCTATAAAGAAGGGGATGAAGATTACCAGATCAATGTGCGGTTCAGTGAAGATTTCAGGTATAATGAAACGGCACTATTCAATCAGCCTATCACCTTCAAAAATCAGAATACCGGAGAGCTGGTCCAGGTTCCTATTTCATCAGTGACCAGTACCAACCTTTCCTCCTCCTTTAGTGCCATAAAGCGAAAAGACCTAAAGCGGGTGATCACGGTATATTCCAATGTCCTGGAGGATTATAATGGTAACGCGATCGTTACCCAGCTACAAAAGGAACTGCAGAACTATAGCATGCCGTCTGAGATCGATCTCCAGTTCACCGGGGAGCAGGAAAAGCAAACAGAGAACATGAATTTCCTTCTCCAGGCATTATTGATAGGCCTGGGAGGTATCCTTTTAATCCTGGTGGCCCAGTTCAATTCCATACCTAAACCAATTATTATCCTCACTGCAGTACTATTAAGCCTTGCAGGGGTATTTTTGGGTCTGGTGGTGTTCCAGATGGACTTTATCATTATCATGACAATGATGGGGATCATTTCCCTCGCGGGGATCGTGGTGAACAATGCCATCGTACTGGTGGACTACACCCAGATCCTCATCGACAGGCGGAAAAAAGAACTCGACCTGGAACCAGAGGAACTCCTTAGCAGGAAACAATATTTTGAAACCATAATAGAGGGAGGTAAATCACGGCTTCGGCCGGTCTTACTAACTGCCATTACGACAGTTTTAGGACTGATCCCGCTAGCCGTAGGCCTTAACATCGACTTTTTCACCCTTTTCACAGATTATGACCCACAGATCTATATTGGAGGTGACAACGTGAAATTTTGGGGCCCCCTGGCCTGGACGGTGATCTTTGGTTTGATCTTCGCTACCTTCCTTACACTGGTGGTAGTACCCGTTATGCTATACCTGGTCAACAGAGGCCGAATTCATATGGCACATAGGCGACACCGAAAAAAACAATAACATCCTGCATTATTGAAAAACCTCCGGCTTAAAACTGGAGGTTTTTTTTAAAAAAGGGAGTCTGGCAAAGTGTTTGAACACATAGAGCCGAAGTTCAAATTAATTATTAATTAAAAACTAACGAATGAATACTCTATTAACCATTGATGAACGCAATGCCGTATTAATTTCAATGGCAAATCTTGTAGAAAAAGAAAGAGACAGTATTTTAAAAGCCAATAAAATCGACCTGGACAGTTACTCAGGCGATGATTTAGCCATGGAAGACCGGCTAAAAGTAGATGATTCCAAAATCGACGGAATGATCCACTCTTTAAAACATCTAGCTTCCCAGGAGGATCCCGTTGGTGTGGAGCGCTTTCGTTTCACCCATGAAAATGGAATGCAGGTTTATAACAAGACTGCTTCCTTTGGAACCATTATGATCATTTATGAATCCCGCCCCGACGTGACAGTTGAAGCAGCCGGGATTGCCTTCAAATCAGGAAACAAGATCCTATTAAAAGGCGGGAAGGAATCCTTGAATTCCAACCTAAAGATTGTCGACTTATGGCATAAAGCCCTGGAAGAGAACAATGTTTCTCCAAACTGGGTGGAATACCTTCAGTTTGACCGAAAGCAAACCCAGGAATTCCTAAAGAATCCTACTCAGCGGGTAGACCTCATCGTACCGCGTGGAGGAGAACGCCTTATCGAATTCGTTAAGACCAATTCTTCTGCCCAGGTGATTGTAAGCGGCCGCGGGAATAACTTCGTATACGTGCACAAGGATGCAGATACGAAAATAGCACTGGATGTCATTATGAACGGAAAAACAGGAAAAATATCAGCCTGTAATGCAATTGATAAAGTGCTGGTGGATTCCAGATTACCTAATAAAGAAGAATTCCTAAAGAGCTTACTTGACAAATTTTCAGAGCACGACATTGAAATTTTGGCAGATGACAAATATAAAGACCTGGAAGGTGTGAAACCGGTAGAAAACGAAGATACCTGGTACGAAGAATTCCTGGACTTTAAAGTACTTATAGGAGAGGTTGATTCCCTTTCTGAGGCTGTTGCAAAGATCAACAAATACTCAGGCGGGCACTCTTCTTCCATTATCACCAGGGATGACAAAGCCGCAGAAGAATTTATGCAGAACGTGGATAACGCGGCGGTTTACCACAATGCTTCCACAAGATTCACCGATGGAGGCCAGTTGGGACTGGGTGGAGAACTCGCCATTAGTACAGATAAATTACACCAGAGGGGGCCAATTGGCCTGCAACACCTCGTAACCAATAAATGGTATATACACGGAAATGGACAAATTAGATAATATCTTAAAAGAGAACAACATAGAAATGGAAACTCCCAAGAAGAAAAAAAGGATTTTATTAAAGTTAGGATCCAATACCCTTACAAGGGAAACAGACCAGATCTCCCGTGGAAAGATCGAAGATATCGCTCGGCAGATAGCGGCCCTTAAAGATGAATATGAATTTGTTTTGATCAGTTCTGGAGCCGTTGCTGTAGCCAAGCAGTTCGTTAATCTCGAAAGAAGCGGGGAGAACATAGATGTCAAACAGGCTTTGGCATCCATCGGGCAGCCCCACCTCATGCGTATCTTTCAGGAAAGCTTCAGGGAACTGGGTCTTTTGACCTCGCAGTGCCTGCTGTCCCCTAACGATTTTAGCCGGGAAGACGCGAGACAGAACATTATCAACACTATCAATGTTTTAGTGGAGAACGATTATATACCTATCGTGAATGAGAACGACACTTCTTCTACCGATGCCATACAATTTGGTGACAACGATAATTTGGCAGCACAAACAGCAGCTTTGCTTGATGTAGATCTTTTCATTATTGCTACCAATACCCACGGGGTTTATAAGAAAGGTTCTATCAGCGCCAAAACACCCGAGACCATCCGGCAGGTTAACGACCTGGATGAACTGGCAAAAGAAGTGGAGACAGAAACCAAATCTGCCCACGGTACCGGTGGTATGAAATCAAAGGTATCTGCCGCTGCCATTACCCAGAAGGCGAAGATCGAGACCTGGATCGTAAATGGACTGGACGATAATTTCATGCTGAACGCCATCAATGACAAGGTGCATTTCACCCGTATTGAACACGAAGACCAGGCATAAACAGATCACCTATACTTATACAAAAGGTTCGGAGCAAACGCTCCGAACCTTTTTATTTTTGGAACGTTTTTATTCCAGGACTACAAAAAAAGTCTCTTTTAAATGAATTCCATGCCTCATTACTTTGTTTTTTGGCTGCTTTTTTAAAAAGAATCCGCTTTAACTTCTTATTTTTGACCCTTCAAAAAATCAGTAAAAAATTATGTACAGAAGCCATACCTGCGGGGAATTGAGATTAGAGGACAAGAACCAGGAAGTCATCCTTTCGGGATGGGTGCAGAAGATTCGGGACAAGGGGTTCATGATATGGGTAGATCTTCGTGACCGCTATGGCCTTACACAACTGATCTTTGATGAGGAACGCACCCCAACGGCCATGATGGAGGAAGCCTCTAAACTGGGCCGGGAATTTGTGATTCAGGTAAAGGGAAAAGTGATCGAAAGGGAGTCCAAAAACCCCAACATGCCTACAGGCGATATTGAGATTCTTGTATCTGAGCTCAATATCCTCAATGCCGCCCAGCATCCGCCATTCACCATAGAAGACGAAACAGACGGCGGGGAAGATATCAGGATGAAATACCGTTACCTGGATATTCGTCGAAATCCGGTCAAGAACAAACTCATCTTTAGGAGCAAAGTGGCCATGGAAACGCGCAAATTCCTTTCAGAAAAAGGTTTTATTGAAGTGGAGACACCTGTATTGATCAAGTCCACTCCCGAGGGGGCCCGTGATTTCGTGGTGCCCAGCCGCATGAACGAAGGACAGTTCTATGCCCTGCCGCAATCCCCGCAAACCTTTAAGCAGCTGTTGATGGTGGGGGGAATAGACAAATATTTCCAGATCGTAAAATGCTTTAGGGACGAGGACCTGCGTGCCGACCGACAGCCGGAGTTCACCCAGATAGACTGTGAAATGGCCTTTGTGGACCAGGAAGAGATCCTGAATATTTTTGAAGATTTTACCCGGCACATCATTAAGGAGGTAAAAGGCGTGGAGGTAAAGGAATTTCCAAGAATGACCTATGCCCAGGCCATGAAAAAATATGGAAACGACAAGCCCGACATCCGTTTTGGAATGGAGTTCGGCGAACTCAATGAACATGCCATGAACAAGGGTTTCAACGTATTCGACCAGCAGGAACTAGTGGTAGGGATCGCTGTTCCGGGAGCCGCCGGGTTTACCCGTAAAGAGATCGATAAACTGATCGATTGGGTGAAACGGCCGCAAATTGGCGCTAATGGGTTGGTATGGGTAAAGTACAATGAAGACGGAAGCCTGAAATCTTCTGTTGATAAATTCTATTCTGCCGAAGATCTGAAGGCCTGGGCAGAAGAAACAGGTGCAAATCCGGGTGACCTCATGCTGGTTATGGCCGGGGATGCCAATAAAACCCGCACCCAGTTAAGCGCGCTCAGAATGCATCTCGCAAATGAAATGGGCTTACGCAAAGCCGGGGAATTCGCTCCACTATGGGTGGTGGATTTCCCGCTACTGGAATGGGATGAAGAAACCGGGCGTTATCACGCCATGCACCACCCTTTCACCTCCCCAAAACCAGAGGATATGGAACTGCTAAAGACAGATCCCGGGGCGGTTCGTGCCAACGCCTATGACCTGGTGCTTAACGGTAACGAGATTGGAGGTGGTTCTATAAGGATCCACGATCAGGAAACACAGGCCAAGATGTTCGGGCACCTTGGATTCTCTCCGGAAGAAGCCCGCGCCCAGTTTGGATTTTTAATGGATGCCTTCCAGTATGGTGCGCCTCCACATGGAGGAATAGCCTTTGGCTTTGACCGGCTGGTGGCGATCCTGGGAGGCCAGGAATCCATTCGTGACTATATTGCGTTCCC
>JBEPWW010000086.1:0-9112 GCA_041642215.1 Salinimicrobium sp.
TCGATAGATGCCGACCGGCAGATCATGCAGGATGATTCCCATTACCGGGTGTTCGATCTCTCCGGAAATCCTTTTAATACAGCCAGAACTTCCTTTTTTCATAAATCCATTGGCGGGTACCATGCGGCCAAACCCGGCAGGATGCAGGAATTGTTCGAATTTTACATTTCACAGAACCACCTGGAAGTGCTGAACATGCTCAATACCAAATACTTTATCATTCCCACAGAAGAAGAAGGTCTGGTAGCCCAACAAAATCCCGATGCCAACGGTAATGCCTGGTTCGTAAACAGGGTGGAGCTGGTGGAAAATGCAGACCAGGAGATCCTGGCCCTGGAGGAGATCAATACCAAACAGACCGCTGTGGTAGAACAAAGTTTTAGAACGCAATTGCCCGGGCTGGCTTTCCCTGAAGATCCTTCAGCCTCTATTGAACTTACAGCGTATCAGCCAAACCATTTGACCTACCGGTCCTCTGCTTCGGCTACCCAACTGGCGGTCTTTTCAGAGATCTATTATCCCCAGGGGTGGAATGCTTACATTGACGGAGAAAAGGTGCCGCATATACGGGTGAATTATGTATTGCGCGGCCTGGTTATACCTGCCGGGGAGCATGAGATAAGGTTTAAATTTGAACCGGAAGTAGTAAGAACCGGAAGTTCCATTGCCCTGGCCAGTTCCCTCATTCTTGGGTTATTACTCATAGGAGGGATAATATGGAGCTACAGGAAAGAGGTTAAAACCCGGGAATAAAACAGGGTCTATGAAGAAAGTACTCATCGTGACATATTACTGGCCGCCGGCCGGTGGGCCGGGGGTACAACGCTGGCTGAAGTTCACCAAATATCTGGGGGAATTTGGTGTGGAACCCATAGTCTATGTCCCTGAAAATCCGCATTATCCGCTTCAGGATAACTCTCTGAGCGACCAGATTCCTGCCGACGTAAAGGTGCTGAAAAAACCCATTTTTGAACCCTATGCTGTCGCGAAGATCTTTTCGGGAAAGCATACCCGCCAAATAAGCTCAGGGATCATTGCTGAAGAAAAGAACCAAAGCCTTCTCCAGAAAATGATGCTGTACATTCGGGGCAACTTTTTTATCCCCGATGCCAGAGTGCTCTGGGTTAAACCTTCGGTAAGGTTTTTATCAGATTATATGCAGCAGGAAGGGATAGCTACCGTAATAACGACCGGCCCCCCTCATAGTCTCCATTTGATAGGACTGCAGTTGAAGAAAAAACAGGGGGTGAAATGGATCGCTGACTTCAGGGACCCCTGGACGAGCATTGGATACCACAACAAGCTAAAACTAAACAGGCGTTCCCGGGCAGCACATAAGCGTCTGGAAAAGAAAGTTCTGGATGGGGCAGATGAATTGATCACTACAAGTTACAGGACTAAAGAGGAGTTTGAAAAGATCTCCAGTACTCCCGTAACGGTGATCACTAACGGCTATGATTATGAACAGGTTGAAACTCCTGAACTCGATGAGCGCTTTAGTTTATCCCATATAGGTTCTCTGTTATCAGGAAGGAACCCCGAGAATCTCTGGCAGGCCCTCAGGGAGCTTGCCATAGAACTGCCGGGATTCGCTGCAGATTTCCGGCTCAAACTGGTTGGAGCGGTGGGAGAGGAGGTGCTGAGATCTATAGAAAATGCAGGTTTAAAACAATATTTACTGCTTAAAGGATACGTATCTCATGCCGAAGCTTTACGGTTGCAGAGAAGTTCACAAATACTCCTCCTCATCGAAATTGACAGTGAAGAGACCAAAGGGATCATTCCGGGAAAATTATTCGAATACATGGTAAGCCAAAGGCCGGTGCTGGCCGTGGGACCTGAAGATGCTGATGCCATGAAATTAATTAAGGAAACCAATACGGGGGCCTTTTTCACCTATTCTCAAAAAGAGGAGATCAAGAAATTTATTACAGAAGCCTATCATGCTTTTAAAGAAGACAGGCTTCAAACGCAGCCCGTGGGGCTGCAAAAATACAGCAGGAAAGCTTTGACCGCTGAGCTTGTGAAGCTGTTGTAGGGAATAGTTTTAGCAAGTTAAGAAAATAGTGTTCTATGGGAATAATCATCAACCAATCTGTAAAAAACCTGGTGACCACTTATGCGGGGTTTGGGATTGGTGCGGTCAATACCCTGTTCCTGTATACCAACTTTCTTGAACAGGAGTATTACGGCCTGGTGAGCTTCCTACTTTCTGCTGCCAATCTTATCTGGCCTTTAATGGCTTTTGGGGTACATAATACCCTGGTGAAATTTTATTCTTCCTATAAGACCAACAAAGAGCGGGATAAGCTGCTTACCATGGTACTTTTTATGCCTCTTGTGATCTCTCTCATCCTGGGGTTGTTGGGATTTTTGGCCTATAGTCAAATACTCGCCTATTTTGCAGATGGGAATGCCCTGGTGCAGCCCTATGTATGGCTGATCTTTGTGATAGCGCTGGCAACAGCTTATTTCGAGGTCTTTTTCTCCTGGTCTAAAATAAATTACCGCAGCGTATTTGGAAATTTCATGAAAGAAGTTTTCCACCGGCTCTGCGTCTCGCTCCTGCTTCTGGGGGTTTATTTTGACGTGCTCTCTGTGGAGCAGTTCATTTACGGGGTCACCCTGATTTTTGTTTTACGGGCAGTGGTGATGAAGCTTTATGCCTTCAGGTTATATTTTCCCAGGATCACCTGGTCCTTACCTGCAAACAGTTCCTCTGTATTTAAATATTCGGGCCTGATCCTTATTGCAGGATCTATAGCCATGGTATTGCTCGATCTGGATAAGGTGATGATCGAACATTATCTCCCTATAGAGATGGTGGCGGTTTACGGTATTGCGGTCTACATAGCCTCTGTGATCGCTGTACCCTCACGCGCCATGCACCAGATCACGTATCCTCTTACAGCAGTCATGTTAAATAACCGGGACAAAGAAGGGCTTGAAGATCTTTATAAAAAAACTTCGTTGAACCTGTTGATCGTTAGCGGCCTGATTTTCGTTCTTATTATTACCAATGTACGGCAGTTATACGAACTTATTCCAGATGAGTATCAAATCGATTTCTCTATCGTTGTCCTCATTTCCTGTGTGAAACTATATGACAACCTATTGGGTAATAACAACAGCATCCTTTTTAATTCGGATTACTATCGGCTGGTGTTGGTCTTTGGAATGGCGCTTGCCGTGCTGGCATTCTTTTTTAACCTTATCCTAATTCCTGAACTGGGGATCTTTGGAGCTGCCATGGCTACCTTCCTGGCCTTCGCCATATATAATTCGGCAAAGCTGGGGATCGTGTTTCGAAAATTCGGGATCCATCCATTCTCACGGGAAACGGCAAAAGCCATGGGGATAGTGATCCTGTTTTCCTTTGCATTTTATTACTGGGATTTCGCATTCCACCCTATTCTCAACATTCTTCTGAAATCGGCTGTTATTGGTTTGCTGTTCGTCCCCCTCATTTATTTCTTCCGGTTATCTGGGAATATTAACGAGATCATCCAGAAATACCTGAAGCTTTTCGGGAAGAGACGGAAATAAAAAAATCCCCGGAGCTGAATTAACAGCTGCCGGGGACTTCCAACTAACCAACCAAAAACTAACTATGAATTATTTCCTCTTCCGCGGGAGCTTCTGGAAGCAGAGGAGCTCTTCTGGGGTTGACGGGCCTGAGACCGACTTTTAACCGCAGTGTTTCCTGAACTTTTTTGTACTCTCTGAGCGCTTCTCACTTCTCTTTTTCGCTCCACTGTTCGCGAACTTCTTTTTGCTTCTGTTTTACTCCTGTTCGCTTTCTGCACTCGTGCCTCCTGCCTTGCGGGAACGGCCTCATTTCTTCTCACTTCCTGTTGCCTGGTCCTGCCACGGTTTACGGTAGCTTTTTCTTTTCTTGTCGAGGTCTGGTTTCTCACATTTCTGTCAGAACTATTTACACCTCTTGAATTACTGCGGACTTCACGCTGCTTGGATACCATCCGCTCCCGGTTTGAATTCGCGTTGCTTCTTACCGCGTTTGTTTTTGGCTCTCTCCTGGCTTCAGAATAATCATCCGAAAAGTTTCGCGGACTAATATCCCTTACCTGCGCTGTCCTGGTACCTCTGTGGTACGAGGTCACTCTTTGTCCAGGCCTGTAATAGCTTTTTTGATACCCTTTCCTGTAGTGCTTTTTATAGTAATTCCTGTGATGGGAATAACCTACCCTGTGAGGGTGATAATAAGCCCTGTACGGCTGGTGGAATACCACTGCGAAATGGGCATGTGGTCTTCTGTAGTAGTCGTGCCATGGCCTGTATACATAGTGCCTGTTATATATGTTTATAAATCCTGAATAGTGACTGAACCTGTTATGGTTATAATGAAAATTCAGGTTACCGATCCTCGATATCATTCCGAAATGGTTGTATGAAATAAACACATTTCCGGCCTGCACGATCCTTCCGTAGTAATCATAGAAGACAGGAACACGCTCAATTTGTATCACAGCCCCAAAGTCATCATACTGCACGTAAGGATCATAGTTGTATCCCGCATTATAGCTGATGTTCACATGTGGCGTCACCACATTGACATTGTAACCGTGACCCCGGGACTCGTAAAAGAAATCGAACTGCCCGTCGGGATAAACGGCAAATTCCACTCCGCCTTCAACAAAGATGTACGCATCTCCATAACCGGCGACGGCCGGTTTTCCATGAACATCTGGAGAAGCCCATCCGGACCACCCAATCACCATAAAAGCAATTAATAAGGATAGATTTTTCATATTAAGGGGGTATTAGGTTAAACAAAATTGGTGGATAGTAGTAAGAAGTATTCAAACTACGTGCCAAAGTCTAAAATCAGAAAATCCCGAAGGCCTGAGCGCAACGGGATTTTCAAACTAACCAACCAAAAAATTATTAATTTACCATTTGAAACTTATGACCTAACCAATCATAAATAACTTTCGTAATTGTCAAAATAGATTCAAAGGTTATGCCAAAAATGGCATTCGTTAATTCGAAATAGTTAAAAATTTTATTGGCTCTGCTATACCTTTTCTCTAAGGAAGGGGGCGGTATATGATTCCCTGTTTGCTGCTACTTCTTCAGGCGTGCCGGTAGTGATGAGGTGCCCTCCGGCGTCCCCTCCTTCAAGGCCCAGATCGATCACATGATCGGCGCATTTTACCAGGTCCATATTGTGTTCTATAACAATTACTGTATGACCATGGGCCAGTAGCGCATTGAAGGATTTCAATAACTTTTGGATATCATGAAAGTGCAGTCCCGTGGTGGGTTCATCAAAAATGAATAAAGCCTTCTCCCTGGTATTCCCCTTGACCAGAAATGATGCCAGTTTGATTCGCTGTGCTTCCCCACCAGAGAGGGTAGAGGAGCTTTGTCCCAATTGAACATAGCCAAGGCCAACATCTTGGAGGGGTTTTAATCTGGTCGTTATTTTATCCTGTCCCTGTTCTTTAAAGAAATCCACGGCATCGTCAATGGTCATATTCAGAATATCATCGATATTTTTTTCGGCGAATTTCACCTCCAGGATCTCTTTTTTGAAGCGTTTCCCGTTGCAGGTCTCACAGGTAAGGTGAACATCGGCCATGAACTGCATCTCGATGGTGACTTCCCCTTCCCCTTTGCAGGTTTCACAGCGACCGCCATCTACATTAAAGGAGAAATGTTTGGGTTTATATCCCCGGATATCTGATAGCTTCTGATTGGAAAACAGGTTACGAATGTCATCATAAGCTTTGATGTAGGTTACCGGATTGGACCTTGAAGACCTACCGATGGGATTCTGATCCACGAACTCGACAGAGGTGATCTTTTCGGTATCCCCCTGTATTCCTGAAAACTGCCCGGCTTTTTCTCCGTAGCCTCCTGTCTCCTTCAGCATGGCCGGGTATAGTATCTTTTTTACCAGGGTGCTCTTACCACTTCCAGAAACACCTGTGACAGCGGTAAAGACACCAAGGGGAAAGCGTACATCAATGTTCTTCAGGTTGTTTTCCCGGGCCCCGAGAACCTCCACAAAATGTTTTGCCGTTCTTCTCTTTTCCGGCACTTTAATCTGCAGAGAATGATTTAAATAGCCGGCAGTGAGGGATTGGGAGGCCATGATATCTGCAAATGTTCCAGCGGCAACTACCTCCCCGCCATGCGTTCCGGCTTCGGGTCCAATATCAATGATCTCATCTGCAGCCCTCATAATATCCTCGTCATGCTCTACCACGATCACGGTATTGCCAAGGTCCCGCAGGGATTTTAGTACTTCAATAAGCTTTTGGGTATCCCTGGGATGAAGACCTATGGAAGGTTCATCAAGGATGTACATAGAGCCCACCAGGCTACTGCCAAGGGAGGTCGCCAGGTTGATACGCTGGGATTCCCCTCCAGATAATGTGTTTGACTTTCGGTTAAGGGTAAGGTAATCCAGACCTACCTGGGAAAGGAAGTGAAGCCGGTTTTTTATCTCGGTAAGTAAGCGTTTGGCTATCTGGGTGTCGTTTGCGCTTAATTCCAGCTCCCCGAAAAATAAAGATACCTGGCTAATGGGTTTCTCTACCAGCTCGGTGATGTCAGCGCCCCCTACTTTTACATAATTAGCCTCCGGACGCAATCTTTTGCCTTTGCACAGGGTACACCTGGTTTTTCCGCGGTAACGGGATAACATCACCCGGTTCTGGATCTTATATGCTTTGGATTCCAGGAATGCGAAGAACTGGTTAAGCCCTTCGAAATACTGGTTCCCGTTCCAGATAAGGTCCTTTTGCTCCTGGCTAAGCTCATAATAGGGTTTGTGGATAGGGAAATTGAATTTATGGGAATTATTCACCAGCTGATCTCTGTACCAGCTCATGCTTTCACCGCGCCATGGGAAAATGGCGTTTTCATAGATGGATAAAGAAGTGTTTGGAATGACCAGGTCCTCGTCGATCCCGATCACGTCTCCATAGCCTTCACATTTTGGGCAGGCACCATATGGATTGTTGAAACTGAAAAGGTGAACATTGGGTTCCATGAAGTTCATCCCGTCCAGCTCAAATTTGTTGCTGAACTGCCGGATTTTTTTAGCCGACAGATCTTCCACGAACAGCTCTCCCTTTCCTTCGAAGAATGCGGTTTGCACGGCATCTGCCAAACGGTTGAAAAAATCTTCCTCGTCCCGTTTCACTATCCTGTCCACTACCAGGAACAGGTCTCGGGATCCAATGGCCGCAAGATCGGCTTCATCGATCCTCACAACCTCATTTTTAACTTTTATCCTGCTATATCCCTGCTGCAGTAACACTTTCAGTTTTTCCTCAGGAGTCCTTCCTTCTTCCACAATAACAGGAGCGAGCAGGAGCATTTTAGCGCCTTCGGGAAAGGTTTTGATGTGATCGATGACATCTGTGACCGTGTCTTTTTTCACCTCGTTTCCGGAGATGGGGGAGATGGTCTTCCCGATCCTGGCAAAAAGTAGCTTCAGGTAATCATAAATCTCTGTTGAGGTCCCTACCGTGGAGCGGGGATTGGTAGAATTCACCTTTTGTTCTATGGCGATGGCAGGAGCTATTCCTTTGATGTAATCCACCTGTGGCTTATTGAGCCTCCCGAGAAATTGGCGGGCGTAGGAGGAGAGACTCTCCACATACCGGCGCTGCCCTTCCGCATAGAGGGTGTCAAAGGCCAGGGAAGATTTCCCTGAACCTGAGAGGCCGGTTATCACCACCAGTTTATTTCGTGGGATGACCGCATTAATGTTTTTTAAATTGTGGAGCTTAGCCCCTTTTATGATAATATTTTCCTTAGGATTTACATTTTCAACGTCAACTGTCATATCATCTTTTTTGTAAAGGCACAAAGATACTTAATCTGAAGTTTTAGAGAGATGGAGACGGCAGAAAGTAAAGACTTCATAACTAAGTTTTTAACAATCGGGGATTTTTTTTGTTAATGTGAAAATTTTCATGTTATATTTGTTTTACTAATTAATCTCCCAAAACCAGTTGCCTATTGCATAAAGTTACTTTTTAAATTTATAACTAACCTTTCAGGTTGCCCCATAACCTGCTAAAAGTAACTATTATGGAAAACGTTGAGCCAACTGATGCTTTCTTGGTAAAGAATTATATTAACGGAAGTGAAAAATGCCTTTCTGTTTTAATTAACCGCCATCAACACCGAATTTACAGTTTCATCTTCTCCAAAGTCTATGATAAAGACATAGCTGAGGATATTTTTCAGGACACCTTTATCAAGGTGATCAAAACCTTGAAAAAAGGGAAGTACAATGAGGAGGGGAAGTTCCTTCCCTGGGTCATGCGAATTGCCCATAACCTGGTAATCGACCACTTCAGGAAAAACAAAAGAATGCCGAAGTTCGAGAACAGCGGGGATTTTAATATTTTTTCTGTTTTGAGTGACACCTGCCTGAACGCAGAGAAACAGATCATTAAAGATCAAATAGAAGCCGATGTGCAGGAATTGATCAAAGAATTGCCTGAAGATCAACTTGAGGTCCTGGTGATGAGGATCTACAAAGACATGAGCTTTAAGGAAATCTCTGAACGTACAGGAGTGAGTATCAATACCGCTCTGGGTCGTATGAGGTATGCGCTTATTAACCTGCGGAAGGTGATAGAAAAACATAACCTGGTTTTGACCAACTAGAAACAATAATAAAGATTTTGCCGCGTTATCAATAAAAACCTTAAATAACCAACAATGGCAAAACTTTACTCTAAGAATTCACCCCTAAAAGTGAAAAATTTAAAACCGAAGAAGGAAACCATTGATTTCCTTTTGAATTATTCAAAAGCGCTAAGGATAAGCACTTATAAGAAGAAACAGTTCGAATCTTTTCTGAACTGAAGACAGGATAAATAAAAAAACCCGGAGTTGATGCTGCGGGTTTTGTTTTTCGTCATGCTTTTTAAGATTCTTCTCCTATAAAAAAGATTTTATTTCTTTTTCTTAAGAGCTTCTTTGATCACACTCTTTCTCCCAATGGTCCTGGTAATGACATCCTTTTCCAGGTTCCAGCCACGGGCCGGGGAATATTCCCGTCCATACCAGATGATCTGCAGGTGTAGTTCATTCCACAGCTCCCGCGGGAACAGTCGTTTCG
>JBEPWW010000087.1:0-9045 GCA_041642215.1 Salinimicrobium sp.
TTTGGAAAGTCAGCAATACTGCAGTGTTAACAATTATTAGCAGGTAAAATTAATTGGTTTAAATGAAAATTACGTATTTTCCCTTCACATTTTTCAAGTAAAAACGGGTTTTAAAATAAAGTTTTTTATTTTTGCCACTTAATTAAAATTTAAAATTAAACATTATGTCAGACATTGCATCAAGAGTAAAAGCGATTATCGTTGACAAATTAGGAGTTGACGAGAACGAAGTAGTAAACGAAGCTAGCTTCACCAACGACTTGGGCGCTGATTCATTAGACACTGTGGAGTTGATCATGGAGTTCGAGAAGGAATTCGATATCCAGATCCCGGATGACCAGGCAGAAAATATTGCTACTGTAGGTCAGGCAATTTCTTATATTGAAGACGCAAAAAAATAAAAAGTAATATACACTTATGGAGTTAAAGCGAGTTGTAGTAACAGGATTAGGTGCCCTCACCCCAATTGGGAACAATATTGAAGAGTATTGGGATGGATTGGTGAATGGTAGAAGCGGTTCTGCACCTGTTACTTATTTTGATACCGAGAAATTCAAAACCAAATTCGCTTGTGAACTCAAAAACTTTAATCCTGAAGATTTCTTTGACCGCAAGGAAGCCCGGAAGCTGGATCGATTTGCACAGTATGCTCTTGTAGCCTCAGATGAGGCTATTAAGGATTCTGGCATTGACCTGAACGGAGTGGATAAACTACGTGTAGGTGTTATCTGGGGTGCGGGTATTGGAGGTTTGGAGACTTTCCAGGATGAGGTACTGGCTTTCGGAAAAGGTGATGGAACACCACGGTTCAATCCATTTTTCATTCCGAAGATGATTGCAGATATCGCCCCCGGGCATATCTCTATTCGTCATGGATTCATGGGGCCCAATTACACCACGGTATCAGCTTGTGCTTCGGCAGCGAACGCACTTATTGATGCCCTGAACAATATTAGGTTGGGATACAGTGACGTGATCGTCACGGGTGGGTCTGAAGCTGCAGTTGCTCCTGCCGGAATGGGAGGATTCAATGCGATGCACGCTCTTTCCACGCGTAATGATAGTCCTGAGACGGCTTCGAGGCCTTTTGATGCGACACGGGATGGATTTGTTCTTGGAGAAGGTGCGGGAGCGCTTATTCTTGAAGAGTATGAACATGCCAAAGCCAGAGGGGCAAAGATCTATGCTGAAGTTGTAGGGGGTGGGTTGTCTTCTGACGCTTACCACATGACCGCGCCACATCCGGAAGGGATTGGAGTGGTGGCCGTTATGAAGAACTGCCTTCAAAATGCAGGCTTGAAACCTGAAGACGTGGACGCTATAAACACACACGGAACCTCCACACCTTTAGGAGATGTGGCCGAACTGAAAGCGATCAAGAAGGTTTTTGGGGAGCATGCAAAGAGTATCAATATTAATTCGACCAAGTCTATGACAGGTCACTTACTTGGAGCTGCCGGGGCCATTGAGGCCATTGCATCTATTCTGGCTATGAAACACGGTGTAGTGCCGCCAACTATCAACCACGAAACTTCAGACGAGAATATTGACCCTGAGTTGAATTTGACCCTGAACAAAGCTCAGAAGCGTGATGTGAAAATAGCCATGAGCAATACCTTTGGTTTTGGCGGGCATAACGCATGTGTTCTGTTTAAAAAAATGGATGAGTAAAATTCTGAGATGAGTGTTATTCGAAACATATTAAATTCCCGTTCTTCTAAAGACGGGAATTTTTTTATGGCCCTCACCCGAATAATGGGGTTCAAGCCCAAGAATATCAATCACTACAAAAAAGCCTTCACCCATCGCTCGATGAACAAAAAAGACGAGAAAGGAAATGCGGTGAATTTTGAGCGAATGGAGTTTTTGGGGGATGCCATGCTAAGCGCTGTCATCGCCTCTCATCTGTTTAAGGTAGTGCCGGGAGGCAATGAAGGCTATCTTACGAAGATGAGGAGCAAAGTGGTAAGCCGGAAGCATTTAAACGAGCTGGGGAAAGATCTGGGCCTTATCAAATACATTCAAACCAGCATTTCTAGCGATCAGTTTGGAGGTAACATCCATGGAAATCTCTTTGAAGCCCTGATAGGAGCTATATATTTGGACCGGGGTTATCGCTACTGTAAAAAATTCATCTACGAACGGGTGATTGTTCCTTACGTCGATATAGAACAACTGGAAGGCACCGTAATAAGTTATAAAGGGCTGCTTATCGAGTGGTGTCAGAAAGAAAAGAAAGAATTCGACTTTGAGGTCTATGAAGATACCGGCCGGGATGAGATCAGGCACTTTGCGGTAAAACTCAGAATAGACGACAGAGTGGTAGCTAAGGCCCGGGCAACTTCAAAAAAGAAAGCTGAAGAAAAAGCCTCTAAACGAGCTTTTTACGCCTTTCAAAATCAAATAGAACCTACTTAAATTCTTTTAGTTTCACTATATCGATTTCGTAATATTAGGAGAAAATTAGCGTAAGATTTACCTGCAAAAACTTACTTTTCTACTTTTCTATTTTTATCTTTAACCATTAAGATGAGAATAAAATATGCTGGCTCATAAACTGGTTTTAGATGACATTGCAGACCCACCGTTTAAACTTATAGCCCTACACTGTTCCGTTGAAGAATATAAACTGGCTTATCTTTTAAATAAACACCTGGATCTGCGCCTGGCACGTGCCAGAAATGATATTGATTACCAGGTCAAATCTGTCAGAGTCCATTTCGCCCTTTATACTTACCATGATCGGCCTAATTATAGCAGTTATTACCTGATCAGTAATAGTTCTATGGGGGAGAATCGATCTTCTGCCCCGATTGGTTCACTATTCGGAGAAGAAGAATTGGCCCTGGACAGAACTTTTTTACTGCCGGAATTTAAAAAAGTAGATTACTTTTTGAAAATTGAAGAAGAATCAGGTTCCTTTTCAGAAAGAAAAATACTGAATGCTATTAAGGAGATTCCGCAGATAGCTACAGCATACCTTATCGAAGAAGATCAAATCAAATCGAAGGAAAATTTAATATTTGACTAAATGCCAGACACTAAGAAGACGAAAATTGTAGCCACTTTGGGACCTGCTACCAGTAGCAAGGAAGTTTTAAAAGATATGTTATACGCAGGGGTAAATGTATTCAGGATAAATTTTTCCCATGCCAATTATGACGACGTGACTGAGCGTATTAAAATGATCAGGGAACTCAATGAAGAACATGGGTTCACTGCTGCTATCCTGGGAGACCTACAGGGTCCCAAATTAAGGGTTGGAAAGATGAAGGAAGAGGTGGTAGTCACTGCCGGCGATGAGATCGTTTTTGCTACCGGAAAGGAATTTGAAGGGACGGCAAAGCGCGTTTACATGAATTACGACACTTTTCCACAGGATGTACAAGCCGGAGAAAGAATACTACTGGATGACGGGAAACTTATCTTTGAAGTCGTTAGCACCAATAAGAAAAATGAAGTACTGGCAAAAGTGATCCAGGGAGGTCCTCTTAGATCAAAAAAGGGGGTGAATCTGCCGAATACCAATATTTCTTTACCTGCCCTTACCGAAAAGGATGTGGAAGACGCGATATTCGCAGTTAAATGTGAAGTAGACTGGATCGCATTGTCTTTTGTACGATTTAGTGAAGACCTTATAGAACTCCAGAATCTTATCAAAGAACATACAGACCAGAAGATCCCGATCATCGCCAAAATTGAAAAGCCAGAAGGGGTTGCCAATATCGACAAGATCGTTGCCTATTGTGATGGACTTATGGTTGCGCGAGGGGACCTTGGGGTTGAAATTCCGGCCCAGGAAGTGCCGCTTATACAGAAGCAACTAGTATTAAAAGCCAAAAAGGCGAGGATACCGGTAATCATTGCGACCCAAATGATGGAAACCATGATCACCAGCCTCACTCCCACACGGGCAGAGGTGAACGATGTGGCGAATTCTGTGATGGACGGGGCAGATGCGGTAATGCTTAGTGGCGAGACATCTGTTGGGAATTATCCCGTGCAGGTGATCCAGAAAATGTGCCAGATCATTATGAGTGTTGAAAACTCCCCCCTTATTAAAGTACCTCACGAGCCACCGCATGTGCGAACAAAAAGATATATTACCAAATCTATTTGTTATCATGCAGCACACATGGCGAATGAGATCAAAGCCAAAGCCATTTGTACCCTCACAAACAGTGGATATACTGCTTTCCAGATCTCTGCGTGGAGACCCGAATCCAATATACTGGTGTTTACCTCTAATAAACGTATCCTGACCCAGCTGAGCTTATTATGGGGAGTGAGAGCCTTTTTTTACGATAAATTTGTAAGTACAGATGAAACCATTGAAGATATAAATCGAATAGCTGCTGAGGGGAAGTATTTGGATAAAGGGGATCTGACCATTAACCTGGCGGCAATGCCTATTTCTGACAGGGGGATGGTGAATACCCTTCGTATTTCAGAAATTTAGAATTTGTACAAAATTAGATAAAGAGGCTGTTTTAAAAGCTGTTTTAAGAATCATTCTGTCCCGAAACACCGGGCCAGATCGATATAAAGTAAGTTTTAAAAAAGCCTCTTTTTTTAGAACTCAAACTTTAACTGCACCGCGATCTCTTTTTCTTCGACTCCCGATCTTTCTTTTTTAGTGTTGAGATTACTTAGAGAAATACCTAAAAGCCGGACAGAATTTCTCATTTTTTCCTGGAACAGCAGTTCTTTGGCGATCTCATAAATAAGCTCTTTAGAGGATATGAAATAAAGCAGGGTTTTACTCCTGGTCTGCAGGCTAAAATCGCTATATTTAATTTTGAGGGTAATTGTTTTGCCTGTGACCTTGTTTTTTGCAAGCCGTCTTTCAATCTCTTCTGAAATATTCTCAAGGCGTTCCAGCATAAAGATCTCTGAGGCGATATTCTCCTCGAAAGTGCGTTCTGCTCCCAGTGATTTTCTAATGCGGGAAGGCTTGACCTCGCTATGATGTATGCCCCGAACGACCTGGTAATAATAGGAACCGCTTTTTCCAAAATGGTCGTTAAGGAAATCCAGGGATCTGCTTTTGAGATCTTTTCCGGTGAAGATTCCCAATCGGTACATCCTTTCTGCAGTGACCTTACCTACCCCGTAAAATTTTCTGATCTCCAGTTCCTCCAGGAAAGCTTCCACCTCTTCGGGGTTGATCGTCTTTTGCCCGTTGGGTTTATTGATATCACTCGCCACTTTAGCTATGAATTTATTGATCGAGATGCCTGCAGAAGCATTAAGCCCGGTCTTTTCCAGGATTTTTCGGCGTATTTCCCTGGCGATGAGGCTTGCGCTTGGATTTCCTTTCTTATTTTCGGTAACATCCAGATAGGCTTCGTCCAGGGAGAGAGGCTCTACCAGGTCTGTATACTCAAAGAAGATCTGCCTTATCATGTTTGAAAGTTCCCTGTAGCGGTCAAAGCGGGGTTTTACAAATATGAGATGGGGGCAATTACGTTTGGCAATGATGCTGCTCATGGCACTTTTCACCCCGTATTTTCGGGCTTCGTAGCTTGCAGCTGCGACCACTCCGCGCTGGCTGCTTCCACCTACAGCAATAGGTTTGCCCTTCAATTCGGGGTTGTCCAGCTGCTCTACCGAAGCATAAAAGGCATCCATATCCACATGGATGATTTTTCGAAACCTCATTTTCTCTTCCACCTGGCAAATTTAGTGAAACCTTTTACAGAATACCGTGACGTGACGGGATTTCCCGTCCCGGCACGACGGGAAATTTGCGGTGGATTCTATACTAAAAGGATTATCGGTATCTTTGAGGAAGCCCGGAATTTTTCTAATTTAAGGTATTCTAATTGCAGGAAATATGAAATCAGCTATTGTATTGGGTGCTACCGGTCTTACCGGTGGGATCCTTCTTAAGGAATTACTGAAGGATACCCGGTATTCAAAGATCAAGGTCTTTTCCAGAAGCCCTCTGGGATTTCAAAACCTGAAGATGGAGGAGCATTTGATCGACCTTTTTGAACTGGAAAAATACTCAAAAGAATTCAGGGCAGATGAAGTCTATTGCTGCGTGGGTTCCACAAAAAAGAAGACTCCAGATGAGGAGGTGTACCGGAAAGTCGATTACGGGATTCCGGTAAAGGCCGCAAGGTTGGCAAAGGAAAATAACATCGGGAAATACCTGGTGATTTCGGCCCTGGGAGCAGATCCTGAAAGTAAATTTTTTTACAACAGGACAAAGGGGGAAATGGAAAGGGATGTGCTTAGGGAGGAAATTCCCGGGACATACCTATTTCAGCCCTCCCTGATAGGGGGGAAAAGGGAAGAGAAAAGAACCCTGGAATCGCTGTTCAAAAAAATAATGAAATTAGGAAACCTGTTTTTTTGGGGCCCTCTAAAGCAATACAGAACCATTCATCCTGCGGTAATAGCAAGTGCTATGATAAAGGTTGCTAACGAAGGATACGGAAAGAATAGGATTCCATCTGACGAGATCATGAAGACCGGTGAAAAAGCAAAATAATTGAGAACATTAAATATGCAGGAAATAGAAAGGAAGTTTCTGGTAAAATCAGATGACTTTAGGAAATACGCCACAAAGCGTACCCGCATTATCCAGGGGTATCTCAATTCTCATCCTGAGAGGACGGTGAGGGTTCGAATAAAAGGAAATGAAGCCTGGCTAACCATTAAAGGGAAATCCAGTGACAGCGGGTTGTCTCGTTTTGAATTTGAAAAGGAAATAGAAATTGTGGAGGCAGAATCCCTATTAAACCTTTGTGAACCGGGAATAATAGAAAAACTGCGATATGAAATTCCAAACGGCCACCATTTGTTTGAAGTGGATGAGTTTCGGGGTGAAAATGAAGGCCTGATCCTGGCCGAAATAGAACTGGGTTCAGAAAACGAACATTTTGAAGTGCCCCATTGGTTAGGTAGAGAGGTGACCGGGGATAAGAAATATTATAATTCACAATTGATTAAGGAACCCTATAAAAACTGGAAAAAATAATTATGAAGAAGCTAATTCTAATGCTTGGCTTGATTGCCTTATGCATTTCGTGTGAAGAACGAACAGAAAAACCAGAGAATACACGGGGGATCCCGGGACCTGAAAAAGTAGAGGCCCTGCGACCTGATATCGATAAACAGGAACAGGATCTTAAGGAGAGAGGATATTCCACCTTTCGCTATCAGGAAGGGGATACTGCATATTTGATGCAGCAGTACTACCTGGTGCTTTTGAAAGCCGGCCCTAACCGCAGCCAGGACTCGGTGGAAGCGGCAGAGTTGCAAAAGCAACACATGGCCCACCTCAACCGTATGGGCAAAGAAGGTCATGTCAGTCTTGCCGGTCCTATAGGGGATGACGGAGAGATACGGGGAATAGTCATCTACAACACCGCAACCCAGAAAGAAGCCGATAGTCTGGCCAGGGTGGACCCAATGGTGGAGGCAGGGCGACTAGAAGTGGAAGTCTACCCCTGGTGGGCAGCTAAGGGAGGAAAATTAAATTAGGGGAGGTTTTCCCGGGCTAAAAGCTGCCTGTTATCCCTATCCTTCCCAATCCTATCTGCAGGTCCCAGTGTATCCTACTGGAGACAGAGGCAGTGGTTTCCCATTTCCTGTTCAGATAAGTGTCAATGGAATCAACGATCACTGTGCCCAGCAATACACTCAATGTGACATCTGTAAGCCAGTGCTCCCCTTCCCAGAGACGGGATACCGGGCCCACAAGCCCCAGACCAATGAGGCCGGCTTTAATATATGGATCATTGAACTGTTTGCTAACTGCGTAAAAGGTGCTGAATGCCATGAGGGAATGTCCAGAAGGGAAAGCATGATATCCCTTCTCTGAAGTGAAGAAGGAAAAATGATCTTTTCCTTGCCCGGTATAGGGACGGGCTCGTCCAATCAACGTCTTTCCCACGGCCAGAATGAGCCCGGAAGCTGTGGCTGACGATACTAAAAGTACACCGGTCTTCCTTAGCTTTTCGTTTCCTGAAAGGAGGCCAGAGAGATAAACAGCGCTGTTGAGCGCATAATAATTTTCAGGGGAACCATGCCATCCAAACTCCTTGATCGGGGCCGGAATATGCTCTTTCTGTTTAATAAAAAAATCAGAGGTCTCTTCGTCATAGATATATAAAGCTGCTGTTCCCGCGGCTATTGTACCGGCGATCAAAAAATCCTTTTTTTTCCATCTTAGGGGGCTCGTATACGTATGTTTTACACTCCCAAGTCCTGATAATACATCGTCTTTTAACTGCTCCACCTTTGAGGGTAGGCTGTCCTTACTGGTGTAAGTCTGCTGTGCCGATAGTTTTCCAAAACACAAAAACAGCAGCAGCCCCATGAATGCGGAGATCTTTTGGAGAGTATTTAAAAAAGTGTAACTGGTCATTGATTTTTTTCCTGGCAGATAAAGATAAAACCGGTGTTTGTAAAATGGCCTCCAAAAATACGGGAGCCAAACATCAAGAACTAATTAAAAATTAAAAACTATTTCCGGTCTCTTTTCGTGGCTTTATTTTCAATTATTTCAATTAAAAATAAAGTAATACTGCTATCCGCTTTTTTGGGGAGTTTGTACTGGGCCAATTGGAGGAGAAATTCGGAAATAAAAAAGGCCCGGCTACAATGAGTCGGGCCTGCTGATGTTCGTAATCCCGGGGGATTACTTTTCGTAGATCCCGATTTCGAGCTCTCCCGTCCTGTTCATGGTCGCACGGTACATTCCGGCCGTGTTGAACTCCATGGATACGTTTCCTTCATGGTCTATGGCGATGATCCCGCCATTGCCTCCCAGTTCCGGGTTTTTCTCCTGAATGACCAATTCAGATGCTTCCTGCAGGCTAAGGCCTTTATATTCCATAAGAGCAGAAATATCATAAGCTACTACTCCGCGAATGAAAAATTCACCCCATCCTGTACCCGATATTGCAGCGGTCTTGTTGTTCGCATAGGTTCCGGCGCCAATTACGGGAACGTCTCCCACACGGTTGTATCTCTTATTGGTCATACCACCGGTTGAAGTGGCTGCAGCTAGGTTTCCGTTTTTATCGAGTG
>JBEPWW010000088.1:0-9013 GCA_041642215.1 Salinimicrobium sp.
GATGAACAGCAATCGTTCAAAATAATGGACGAGATATACGAACAGGGATTTACCGCAATCGACACTGCCGATTCTTATTCCCACTGGGTTCCCGGAAATAAGGGTGGGGAATCTGAAATGATCATCGGGAAATGGATGAAGCAACGCGGTGTGAGGGAACATATAACCCTGGCCACTAAAGTAGGCTCCAATCCAGGAAAAGAAGGAAGGGACATTTCCCGCGATTACATCATCAAAGCCGCCGAAGAATCTCTTGAACGTCTGCAAACAGATCACATCGATCTCTATTTTACTCACTGGGACGATGAAAAAACCCCTGTGGAAGAAACCCTGGAAGCCTACCAGCGCTTAATCGAGCAGGGAAAAGTGCGCTACATAGGAGCGTCCAATCTCAGCCCGGAGCGACTTAAATCTTCCCTTAATGCTTCTTCGGAAAAAAGCCTGCCGCGCTATGAAGTACTGCAACCGGAATACAGCCTGGTGGAGCGTAATAAATTTGAGAACCAATATCGGGAGATATGCCTGGACAACAATTTAGGTGTACTCACCTATTTTTCCCTGGCCAGCGGATTTTTAACCGGCAAGTACCGCAGCGAGAAAGACCTTGAAGGGAGGGAAAGGAAAAAGATGGCAGAAGCCTATATGAATGACAAGGGCCTGAACATTCTTAACACCCTGGATGAAATAGCTGCCTCTCATGGACTATCAAATGCGGGAGTGGCATTAGCATGGCTCCTGCAAAGGCCGGGGGTAACCGCACCTATTGCCAGCGCAACCAAATCAGAACATTTAAGATCCTTTCGGGAAGCGGCAAACCTGCGGCTTTCAGATGAGGAGATGAACCGGCTAAACGAAGTAAGTAAATAAAATTAATTATTATTTAAACAAGTTTGTCTAAAAAGCCACTATCATCCTCCTGTCCCTACGCTAGGGGGGGGTTCCAGGATCTTCTGAGTTTTGAAAAATAAACCTACCAGGTCCTGCCCTTTCTAAACGGAACGGGCAGGTAAATAAAAATGACGATCTAAAAAGCTTTTTAGACCGCTATTTTCTAGGATAGCTTTTCCAGCAGCTCCTCCATCGAATAGCTAGATTGTTCTCCTGAACTCATATTCTTCAGGGTATATTTTTGCTGTTCCATTTCTTCAGTTCCGGTGAGGATCACATAGGGAATTTCCCTGCGGTTCGCATGGGTCATCTGCTTCTTCATCTTAGCTTCATCGGGGTAAAGTTCTGCGGCTATTCCTGCCCCCCTCAGTTGTTTTACAGCCTTCATACCATAAAGCCCTTCTGCTTCACCAAAATTGATGAAAAGCGCCTTTACCGTCTTGCGCACGGTTTCCGGAAACAATCCCAGTTCTTCAAGAACCAGGTAAATGCGGTCCAGACCAAAGGAGATCCCCACACCACTCATGTTCTTTAGGCCAAAGATCCCCGTAAGATCATCATAGCGGCCTCCTCCCCCTATAGAACCCATGGCTACACCTTCTGGAGCCGAGACTTCAAAAATGGCACCTGTATAATAGTTAAGGCCCCGGGCAAGGGTCACATCCAACTGCAGCCGCGCCGTAGTTAGGCCTAAAGCTTCTATGGATTGGCTGATAAACTCCAGCTCCTCAATTCCTTTCTTCCCTATTTCAGACGAAGCCAGTATGGTTTTGATGATTTTTATTTGCCCGGCAAAATCTCCTTCCAGGTGAAACACCCGCTCTATTTTTTTAATAGCTTCAGCAGAAATGCCTTTTTCCTGCATTTCTTTTTTCACCCCTTCTTCCCCTATTTTATCCAGTTTATCCAGAGCTACCGTGAAATCGATCAGTTTATCTGATTCTCCAATCACCTCTGCAAACCCGGAGAGGACCTTCCTGTTATTGATCTTGACCGTAACACCCTTTAGATTCAGTGCCGTGAAGACCGCATCATAAAGCTGAACAAATTCAACTTCCTGCCAAAGACTGGTACTACCCACAACATCTGCATCACATTGATAGAATTCCCTGAACCTTCCCTTCTGCGGCCTGTCTGCACGCCACACAGGTTGTATCTGGTAGCGCTTAAAAGGAAATTCCAATTCATTTTGATGCTGGACGACGTAACGCGCGAAGGGCACGGTAAGGTCGTACCTAAGGGCTTTCTCGCTGATGGAAGAAGTGATTTTAAGGCTGTCTTTCTCCTCATAGGCTTTTGCATCGGCCTTTTTAAGGAAATCTCCCGAATTCAGGATCTTAAAAATGAGCCTGTCGCCTTCCTCCCCATACTTCCCCATAAGGGTTTCACTGTTTTCAAAACTGGGGGTTTCAATTGGCTGAAAACCGAATTTCTGAAATTCCCTACGGATATTCTCAACAATATAATCTCTCTTAGCCACCTCTGCAGGTGAAAAATCTCTGGTTCCTTTTGGAATGGAAGGTTTCTGGGCCATTTGGAATTTTTATTTTGAATGGCAAATATCTGAAAAAATCCGTCAAAACCAGTCCTCTCCCCACCGGAAGAATCCAGGGGTAAAAAGTTCAGCCTTTGGGAATGTAACATCTTTACCACAAATGCGTCTAACCAAAAAATCCGGTCCAAAGAATGTTTCAACTGTTTAAAGAAAATGTGAGAATAGCTTTTGAATCCATCAGGAGTCAGCTTTTGCGCACGATTCTCACTGTTCTTATCATAGCCATTGGAATAACAGCCCTTGTTGGCATTCTAAGTGCGGTTTCTGCCCTGGAAAACACCATTAGCAAGGATTTTGCCTCTATGGGCGCCAACACCTTTAATTTACAGCGATATGAATCCCAGGTTCGTATAAACGGCGGGAGGAGAGAGAAGGTGAATCCAGTGATTGGCTATCGGGAAGTAAAGGAATTCAAGGACAAGTATGAATTTCCTTTAACCCAGACCTCTATTTCCTTTACCGGGACTTCTTCGGCAGAGGTCAAGTATGAGAATGAGAAAACAGATCCCGAGGTGAGTGTTCTGGGGGTAAATGAGCATTACCTATCCAATTCTGGTCTCGATCTGGAAAAGGGGCGCGACTTTAATGTTTTCGATATACAGAACAATAACCGCGTTTGCATTCTGGGAGCAGATTTCCAGGGCGGCCTCTTCAGGAATCAGGATCCCATTGGAAAAACTGTCAGTATTCGCGGAGCAAAATTCCGGGTAGTCGGCATCCTCGAATCTAAAGGATCCACCTTCGGGAACAATCAGGACTTGCGGGTATTGATCCCCGTTCAGATCGCCAGGTCCATTTTCACTGCACCAAATATTAATTACAATATAAGTGTAAAAGTGGAGGATAAGGAGTTACTGGAGGGTGCCCAGGATGAAGCCATCATCACCTTTAGGAATATCCGCGGTCTTAGCCCTGTGGAAGAAAATAATTTTGGACTTGCCCGAAGCGACGATTTGATCAACAGGATCTTTTCCATCACTCAGTATCTCAACATGGCAGCATGGATCATTTCGATCATTACCATCTTTGGATCTTCCATTGCCCTAATGAATATCATGCTGGTTTCTGTAAGTGAAAGGACCCGGGAAATAGGAGTGAGAAAGGCTATGGGAGCAAAAAAGAACACCATTGCGACCCAGTTTTTTATGGAAACCCTGATCATAGGCCAAATAGGAGGTGTTCTGGGAATAATCCTGGGAATATTGATTGGGATCGCGGTTTCTTCTGTCGCCGGATTCAGTTTTGTCACTCCGTGGGCTGCCATTCTTTGGGCTACCGCCATTACCCTGCTGGTAGCAGTCCTGGCAGGAAGCTATCCCGCAACTAAAGCAGCAAAGCAGGATCCCATAGAATCCCTAAGATATGAATAACACCAGGTATTAAAGGTTTAGGTGCTTTTCAAAGTAATTGTACAGCTCTCCCTTAGTGATAACCGCTCCTTGCTGGATAAGTGCGAAAATATCTTTATTGCGGTCCGCGCTAATTGCTTTAGCCGAAGTGTACAGTGAAACCCGATCATCCATCATATTTTTCTGCAGCCAGTCGTAACCGGTTCTGGTAGTGACATCCACCGATTCATGCTCTACCTTCACCCCGATAAGGTTTATCGTGGTTTCGGTTATTTTAAATAAAAAGATCTGTTTGGGTGAAAAATGCTCCAGGAACCGCGCCTGATTAAGCACCCCTTCCCATACGAGATCACTGAAAACATCGAGCTCCTGCTCAGCCGTTTCCGGCTTGTTAAGCTTGATATCCTCCCATTCATATGCAGTAATGGATTGGGTGGCCAAGAAATTGATGAATTCCTGGTGCAGTTCTTCAAATTGCTCCTTTGTTAAACGGGCGTATTTCATGATTGTAAATTTTTCGGGAATAAAAAAGCCCACCCCTAACAGGAGCAGGCTTTTGAATATGTTCAGGATGCTTATGCCTCTGCAACAACATCAAAACTGAAGTTGGAAACCACCTCACGGTGAAAACGCAACGAAGCCTCATACTGGCCTAAACGCTTAATGTTTCCTCCAGCGATGTTGATGTACTTCTTATCTATTTCCACACCTTCTTTAGCCAATGCATCAGCTAAATCTGCGTCTGTTACAGATCCATAGATCTTGTCACCTGCACCTGCCTTGGCAGTCAGTTTGATATCCAGCCCGCTCAATTTGTCGGCCTGTACTTTAGCATCTTCTATTTCTTTTTTCTCTTTATAAGAACGCTGCTTCAAAGTCTCTTCCAAAACCTTTCTTGCAGAAGGGGTTGCCAGTACAGCAAATCCTTGAGGAATTAAAAAGTTTCTGCCATATCCGGGTTTAACGGCTACCACATCATCTTTAAAACCTAAATTCTCTACGTCTTTTCTAAGTATAACTTCCATAATTGCCCCTTTTTATTTTAATAAATCGCCAACATAAGGCATTAATGCTAAATGACGCGCACGTTTTACCGCAACAGCCACTTTTCTCTGATACTTTAAAGAAGTTCCGGTCAAACGACGAGGTAATAGTTTCCCCTGTTCGTTCACGAAGCTCATTAAGAAATCTGGATCTTTATAGTCGATGTACTTAATTCCAGATCTCTTGAAACGACAATATTTCTTAGCCTTGTTAGTTTCAATATTCAATGGAGTCAGGTATCTGATCTCTCCATCCTTCTTTCCTTTCGCTTGTTGTTCTATAGATGACATAACTTACGCTTTTTCTTTGTTTCTGTTTCTTCTCTTCTCAGCCCATGCAACGGCGTGCTTATCAAGCTTCACAGTAAGGTAACGCATCATGCGCTCATCTCTTCTGAATTCCACCTCTAATGGATTGATCACTTCACCTGGAACGGTGTACTCGAACAAGTGGTAAAAACCACTCTTTTTGTGCTGGATTGGGTAGGCTAATTTTTTCAGCCCCCAGTTTTCCTTTGATATCATCTTGGCACCGTTAGAAACAAGAAAATCTTCGTATTTCTTAACTGTTTCCTTTATCTGGTCGTCAGATAAAACGGGATTCAAGATGAAAACAGTTTCATAATGATTCATAAAAATTTACTTTAAATTAAAATTGGCTGCAAAAGTAGCACTATTATTTATATTTTCAAAGCCCCATGTAATGGACAAAAAACAATTTTCATCGCTGAAATAACTTATAATGTTGCATTTGTAAGTAAAAATGTTTATTATTGCTCTGATTAACCTATTTACATGCTGTGGAAGAAGTTATACTTAAATGCGCCGTAGTTGATGACTCAAGTTTGCAACGCCTTTCGATTGTCAAGCTTATAAAAGATCATCCTTCCCTGAAATTGGTAGCCGAATACAATAACGCCATTGAAACCAAGAACGGCTTACTGGATACCGAAGTGGACCTTATATTTCTGGATATCGAGATGCCTATCCTCTCTGGATTTGACCTGCTGGATGACCTTCCCAATAAACCACAGATCATATTTGTAACCGGTAAAACAAAATACGCCTTCAAAGCTTTTGATTATGACGCGGTTGATTACCTGCACAAACCTATTTCAAAAGAGCGTTTTTTAAATGCCGTTTCCAAATCCATCAACCTTTATAAACTTAAAACCGAAGGTGCTCCCGCTGAAGACGACAACTATATTTTCGTCAAAAGCAATCTTAAGAACCGCAAGGTGTTCCTCAATAAGCTAAAATACATTGAAGCCCTCGGAGATTACGTGAAATTCGTGACTGAAAAAGATAATTTTGTGGTGCTGGCAACTATGAAATCTTTTGAGAACCAACTGCCTTCAGATAAATTCTTAAGGATCCACAAATCCTATATCGTAAACCTGGACAAGATCGAACGGTATAACAGCAGGAACATAGAGATCGATAAACAACAGATCCCGCTAAGCCGTAACAAAAAATCAGATCTCATTGAAGCTTTAGCAGCGAATCAATAAGGATCCACATTAATCACCACCCTTACACTTCTAAAACCTCCAATAGCCCTAAAGCTCTGGAGTGCCTTTTCTATTACTTGTTTTGTTTTCGTTAAAGACTGCTTCTGCGGTATCTTCACCAGGATATTCTTATGGTACTCATTGCGAATTCTGGCTACCGGCGGAAATTCCGGTCCCAAGACCCTGTCCCCAAAAGCATTTTTCAGAGAAATGGCCAGCCACTCGGCTCCTTCATTCACTCGCGAATAGTCCCTGCCCTTCAGGGTAAGACGAATAAGCCTGTAAAAAGGAGGATATTTATACTGTCTCCTTTCTTCCAGCTGTTCTTTATACATCTCTGCATAATTGTTGGTAGACACCTGCTGTACGATCTGGTGGTGGGGATTGTATGTCTGAATAAGCACGAGTCCTCTTTTTCGGGTCCTTCCGGCCCGGCCTGCTACCTGCAGCATTAGCTGAAAACTTCTTTCATGAGCCCTAAAGTCGGGGTAGTTAAGCAGGTTATCGGCATTCATGATCCCCACCAGCCTAACATTTCTAAAATCCAACCCCTTGGTAAGCATTTGCGTCCCGACCAGGATATCTATCTCCCCTCCCTCAAAGGCCCTTATTATTTTTTCATATCCATGCTTTCCCCTGGTGGTATCCAGGTCCATTCTGGCCGTTTTATGGCCGGGAAAAAGAGCTTTCAATTCGGTTTCCACCTGTTCGGTACCAAAGCCTTTTGTGGAAAGTTCAGCACTGCCGCAGGCCATACATTTCTGCTGTACCGCCATATGGTACCCGCAGTAATGACAGCGCAGCTGTTTGCTGTGGCTATGGTAGGTAAGGCTCACATCACAATTAGGGCATTGAGGGGAATGCCCGCAGGTGTTACACTCCATGACCGGGGAAAACCCCCTTCGGTTTTGAAAAAGTATGACCTGCTCTTCATTTTTCAGGGTTTCCCGTATCTCCTCCAGCAAGCGATCAGAAAAATGTCCTGTCATCCTCTTTTTGCGATATTTCTCCTTGATGTTCACGATCTCGATCTCTGGCAGCAGGACATTTCCGAAGCGACGGTTAAGATTGACCAGGGAATATTTATTGTGCGCTGCATTATAAAAAGATTCCAGAGCCGGCGTAGCCGATCCCAGCAATACCTTAGCCCCGCATAATTTACCCAGAACAACAGAGGCATCGCGGGCATTATACCGGGGTGCAGGATCATACTGCTTAAAAGTAGATTCGTGCTCTTCATCTACCACGATCAATCCAAGGTCTTTAAAAGGAAGAAAGATCCCCGATCTTACCGCCACGATAATCCGGGCTTTTTCGGTATTTTTCAATACGTTCTGATACACCTCTACCCGCTCATTAACCGAATATTTACTGTGATAAACGATCACCTTTTCTCCAAAATAGTTCTGCAAACGTGATATAAGCTGGGCTGTAAGGGCGATCTCAGGCAAAAGAAAAAGTACCTGTTTTCCCTCGGCCAGCACCTTCTCTATTAATTTGACGTAGATCTCTGTTTTACCTGAAGAAGTGATCCCATGCAACAGACATACGTCTCCCCCTTCAAAGGACTGATTTATCTCTTCCAGTGCCTGTTGTTGATATTCATTGAGCATCACTGAACCCGAAGGCGCCTCTTCTTCATACTCATTTCTCTCCTTTTGCAGGTGGAACTCTTCCAGAACATGCTTATCGATGAGGGTTTTGATGATATTCACAGAAGCACTACTCTCTTTGCTAAGATCTGCAACTTTTACAGGGTCTTTACTTTTGGCTGCCAGCGTGAAAAGGGTAAAGATAACTTCCCTTTGTTTTGGCGCCCGTGACAGGTCATCCAGTAATTTATGCATCTCCGCCTCTTCGGAAAATTCTGCTCGTAATCGCACATACCTTTCAATCTTTGGCTTGTACTGCTCGTATATTTCCTGGTTGACCACCACCAACTTTTTTTCCACCATGGAATTGATCACAGGCAGCACCGTTTTTTTATCCAGCAACTGGATGATCTCTCCAATTTTTAGGGAAGACTGCCGCTGAAGGGCTTCAAAAAGAAGAAATTCATCATCCTTTAAAGAATCCTCATCCACCTCAACGTCTTTTACCAGCTGGACGATGGTCTCACTTTCCAGAAGAAAGGCACTGGGAATGGCTGCCTTAAGCACCTCCCCTTCTGAACACATGTAGTAATCTGCCAGCCATTTCCAGAATTTCAATTGCCGGATAGTCACCACCGGCTGCTCATCCAGGATCTGCTCAATTGGCTTCGCCTCATACGCTTCAGGAGCCTGCTTGTGCACCAGGGCAACAATTCCCGTATAGATTTTGGATTTACCAAAAGGTACAGCTACCCTCATCCCGGGCACAAGAAATTCGGCTTCGGCAGGAGAAACGCTATACGTAAAATGTTTCTCTATTGGAAGCGGTAAAATGACGTTTATAAAATCAGGCATGGTCCAAAAGTGGGGTTTCCAACAAAAGTAAAATTCTTTGGCACAAAAAAATAAACCATCCTAAAAAGAATGGTTTATATAAATTCTACTCTCCGGATGTCTTACTTTCCTAAGAGGTCGTTTTTTAACCCGTCATCTGCGGGACGGTTGGAAAGCCAGATCCCAAAAAGGGCCTTTTTAAATTCCTTTCCAGGGATCACTCCTTTTTCCTGACCATTCT
>JBEPWW010000089.1:0-8957 GCA_041642215.1 Salinimicrobium sp.
ACATAAACATATCCCAGCTCCCTTGCCAGTTGCTTGGCCACCGTACTTTTTCCGGTAGAGGAAAAACCGTCAATTGCAATCGTAACTTTTCTATTGCTCATCTAAAATATTATTCTCCCGATAGCCTATGCTTTTAGGCCAGTCATGATTTCATTTTCCTGTATATCTGCCCGGATAGTTCAGGATTCATTTTCATTCTACCCGCTCCCATCTCAATCCTTAAAAACTCCCGATGCTCTGCAAAAATAGGGAAATAGCCCACTTTAGCAGATAACCGGCAAAAAAGTTGTGAAAATAAATAGGCCGTCTAAAAAGCTATTTCAATCGTCCTTCTGAATTTACCTGCCCGTTCCGTTCAGGTGGGTTTCAGAATAACGTAGCTCTTTAGACGGCCGGTTTTTTAAAGCTGTTTCGGATTTTTTACTTTCTCATCTAGAATGGCAAGATCAATAACCTCCCCCATTTCTCTTACGTAATGGAAAGTAAGACCTTTAAGGTATTCTTCCTTGATCTCCTCCACATCACGTTTGTTCTCCTCACATAAAATGATCTCTTTAATATGTGCCCTCTTGGCTGCAAGGATTTTTTCCTTGATCCCTCCTACCGGAAGAACCTTTCCGCGAAGGGTGATCTCCCCTGTCATGGCGAGATTATTCCTCACTTTCTTTTGTGTGAAGAGGGAAACCAAAGAAGTAAGCATAGTTATACCCGCACTTGGGCCATCCTTTGGAGTTGCCCCTTCCGGCACGTGGATATGGATATTATACTTATCGATAATTTCAGGATTGATTCCCAGAAACTCGGCGTTCCCTTTGATATATTCCAGGGCAATGGTAGCCGATTCCTTCATCACCTTTCCAAGATTCCCGGTAATGTTGAGATTACCTTTCCCTTTTGATAATATGGATTCAATGAACAGAATGTCTCCGCCAACCTGGGTCCAGGCCAGACCGGTCACCACTCCGGCGACCTCATTATCCTCATATTTATCACGCTGCAGCTTTGGACTACCCAGGATTTCCTCTACGTCCTTATCGGTGATCTTAATATTGTACTCCTCTTCCATAGCTATGTTCTTGGCCACATGGCGCACAACCTTGGCGATCTGTTTTTCCAGGCCTCTCACTCCCGATTCCCTCGTGTAGCCTTCCACTATCTTTTCAAGTTGTTTCTTCCTAATTTGAAGATGTTCTTTGGAGAGCCCGTGTTCCTTAAGCTGCTTTGGCAGTAAATGCTGCTTTGCAATTTCCACCTTCTCTTCAATAGTGTAACCGGTCACATTGATCATCTCCATACGGTCCCGTAAAGGAGCCTGTATCGTGGAGAGGTTATTCGCTGTCGCAATGAACATTACTTTAGAGAGGTCAAATCCCATTTCGAGGAAATTATCATGGAACTCACTGTTTTGCTCAGGATCCAGTACTTCCAGCAAAGCTGAAGAAGGATCCCCACTGTGCCCGATGGTAAGCTTGTCTATTTCATCCAGCACGAATACCGGGTTACTGGTTCCTGCTTTTTTAAGGCTCTGAATGATCCTGCCCGGCATGGCACCAATATATGTTTTTCTGTGTCCCCTGATCTCTGCCTCATCGCGCAGGCCTCCCAGGGAGATGCGTACATATTCCCTTCCCAGGGCTTCGGCTATGGATCTTCCCAGACTGGTTTTACCAACCCCAGGAGGACCATAAAGACATAAGATCGGGGATTTCATGTCGTTCCTTATCTTCAAAACCGCAAGGTATTCAATGATCCTTTTCTTTACATCCTCCAACCCGTAATGGTCACGATCCAGAATGCGCTGAGCCCTTTTTAAATCAAATTTATCCTTACTGAATTCATTCCACGGAAGGTCCAGGAACAGGTCAAGATAATTTCGCTGCATGGAGTATTCTGAAACCTGAGGGTTCATGCGCTGCATTTTGGAAAGTTCCTTTTCAAAATGCTTCTGCACATCTTCATCCCATTTTTTCTTCTTCGCACGCTGCTTCATTTCCTCGATCTCCCCTTCGTGGGAAACTCCACCCAATTCCTCCTGAATGGTCTTCATTTGCTGGTGTAGAAAATATTCCCGTTGCTGCTGGCTCATATCACTCTGTACCTTAGACTGAATATCATTTTTGAGCTCCAGCTTGTGGAATTCCATATTCATGTACTTAAGGGTGGACAAAGCACGTTCTTTCAGGTCATTTGTCTCCAGAAGTTTCTGTTTTTCCTCCACCGTAAGGTTCATGTTGGAGGACACGAAATTGATCAAAAATGAAGGACTTTCAATATTTTGGATCGCAAAGGAAGCTTCCGAAGGAATATTCGGGCTGTTCTTAATGATCTGCAGGGAAAGGTCCTTGATGGATTCTATTATTGCCGAAAACTCCTCATTATCCTGCGCCGGTCGTGCTTCTGGCACCTCCTCAATGGCGGCCTTCATGTAAGGCTTATCCTCGATCACCTCTTTAATCTTAAAACGTTTCTTCCCCTGGATAATTACCGTTGTATTCCCATCGGGCATTTTTAAAACCCGGAGGATCCTGGCAACCACACCAATTTTATTGATGTCTTTTCCCGATGGATTCTCCACGGTCTCATCTTTCTGGGAAACCACCCCTATCACCTTGCTGTCGGAATTGGCTTCATTGATCAATTTAATGGAAGCATCCCTGCCCGCGGTAATGGGGATCACCACCCCGGGAAATAACACGGTGTTGCGAAGCGGTAAAATGGGTAGGACTTCGGGTAAATTTTCCTTATTTATTTCTTCTTCATCTTCCGGAGTCATTAAAGGGATCAATTCTGCATCTTCATCTATTCCCTGTAATGACAGACTGTCAAGATGTGTAAATTTTGTTCTGGCCATATCTTATTTTAAGTCAAACTGTCACTGCAATTATTATTACTTTTTTAAATCTGCTAAAGATCTCCTTTATAAACCCTGCTAAACAGCAGGTTAATACAGATTATTACAGCATTATTTCAATTGTTGTGCCAACGTGTACAAAATAATTTCAAAAGAATTTACAGGTGAACTGTAACAATTTCAAAACAACAGTATCTTTATTACAAAGCGCTGATATTTTGACACTAACCACAACACATATCGATGAGCTTTTGGAACGATGTCGTCACGGTGACGAACGTGCCCAAATGAAGGTTTATAATCAATATTATAAAGCCATGTATAATACAGCCTTTAGGATCGTAAAACACTCGGCAGAAGCCGAAGATATTATGCAGGAGTGTTTTCTGAAAGCCTTCACCAAACTGGATTCCTACAATGGAACTTCCACTTTCGGGGCCTGGTTGAAAAAGATCGTTGTAAACCAGAGCATCAGCGTCTTTAATAAAAAGGCGAAACATCAGGAAGTATCGTATAACGATGAATTAAAAGATACGGAGGATGACGGAGCCGGCATTGCCAGTCATGAAGAACAGGAAAATGAAGAAGTACAGAGGATCCTCAGGGCGATGAATACCCTGAAGGAAAATTACAGGATCGCACTTACCCTTCATCTTATCGAAGGATACGACTATGAAGAGATCTGTGAAATTATGGACCTGTCTTACGCCAATTGCAGAACAACCATTTCGAGGGCCAAGGAAAGCCTTCGCAAAAAATTGATGACCTATGAAAACTGATAACCTAGATGAGCTTTTCAAAAAGCTGGATTTTGATCTTGAAGAACCGGCGGCTGATCATGAGCAAAGGTTCAGGGAGAAACTACGGCGACAAAAAAGGAAAAACACAGGCAATTCGGGAGTGATCTCGCTGTGGTTGCCTGGGCTGGCAATAGCAGCTACTTTTCTCATGGCTTTCCTGATCTTCCAGGGTGTATTCAATGATCCTTTCTCCCGGCAACAGGAGCTTGCCAGCGTCTCCCCCGAGATGAAGGAAACCCAGAATTTCTATGCTTCCGTAATAAAGCAGGAACTGGAAACCCTGGAAGGTGAAAAAACCCCTGAAACCGAAGCCGTTATTGATGATGCCCTTAAACAACTTGATATCCTGGAAAATGAATACAACAGGCTTAGAACCGACCTCGCAAACAGCGGGCAGGATAAAAGAGTGATCTACGCTATGATAGCTAACTTCCAGAAGCGTATCGACCTATTGAACTCGGTGCTTGAAAAAGTAAATACTATTAACACCATAAAAAATAATCCCCATGAAAACAATCTGTTATAAATTCCTGTTGATTTTTCTGCTTCTGCCGGTGGCGTGCATGGCCGACAATGAGCTAAAAGGAAAATTCACCAAACAAAAGAAGATCACCAGGAGCTATGATGTCTCTGCAAACTCCACGCTAAAGGTAGAGAACAGCTATGGTAACATTGATATCACCACCTGGGACCAGAACAGGGTCGAGATCGAGGTTATTATCAAGACCAGTGGAAATGATGAAGAAAACGTACAGAAAAAACTGGACGAACTCGACGTTGAATTCCAAAAGACCGCTTCGGGAGTAAGCGCGAAAACCCTCTTCAACCGTAGCACTTCTTCTTGGTGGAACAATCTTTTTGGAGGCGGCAATAATGTGAATATGGAGATCAATTATCGCATAAAAGCTCCTGCCGGCAACCATGTTGACCTGGAGAATGATTATGGGAGCATAACTATTGACCGCCTGTTAGGGGATGCCAGGATCAACAGCGACTATGGGAGACTACTCATAGGGGAGCTGCTGGGAGACAACAACCAACTGTCCTTTGATTATACCCGAAACAGCAGTATTGGTTATGTAAAACGAGCCAAAATTAATGCAGATTATTCAGAATACACCATTGAAGAAGCCGGCACCCTGGATATCTCTGCAGATTATACCACTTCCCGTATAAGGAAAGTAGAGAACATTTCTTTTAACTGTGACTACGGCAGCATTGAAATAGATAAGCTAAGAAACCTGAAAGGACAGGGGGATTATGTAGGGGTCAAACTGGGCGCAGTATATAATACTGTGGACCTCAATATGGATTATGGTTCGGCATCAATTGAAAGGATCATGAAGAGCGTGAAAAATGTAAAAATCAACAGTGATTATACATCTATACGACTGGGCCACGAAAAAGGAAATCCTTTTTCTTTCAAAATAAACACTTCTTTTGGAGGGGTAAAAGGAATAGATGGCAGCGGCTTTACGGTTAATAAGCGTAACCAGTCAAACACAGATAATTATTATGAAGGTTATTTTCTGTCCCGTGAAGGCGGTACAGTCGATATCAATATGAGCTTTGGCAGTATAACCTTCGTCAACTAAAATAAATATCAATCAAAAACTAAAAACATGAAAAATTTAATTTTTACCCTGGCATTGATCGCGTTTTCCATACAGACGGCAGACGCCCAATGGTGGTCAAACAAAAAAGTAAAAGGGAACGGAGAAATGATTTCCGAAACCCGCAACGTAGGTTCCTATGATCATGTTTCTTTGGAAGGCAATATGGATGTAGAACTGGTCGCCGGAAAAGAAGGCAAACTTACTGTGGAAGCTGAAAGCAATTTAATGGAATATATTGTAACGGAAGTTTCGGGTGGAAATCTGAAGATCTCAGTTGAAAAAGGGATCAATCTTAACCCTTCGAGACAAGGGATCAGGATCACTGTTCCTTTTGAAACCCTGGATGGATTATCGCTGACAGGTTCCGGCGACATGAGAACTTCCAACCCCATAACAGCCGGTGATTTTGACCTCCGGCTAACGGGGTCTGGCGATATGAAGATCCACGTGGAAGCCCAAAGCGTAACTGCAAAGATCACCGGTTCGGGGGATATCACCATGCGAGGAAAAACCAATGACTTTAAATGCACGGTTACGGGATCTGGCGATTTCAAAGCCTATGATTTTCAGGCCCGATCAGCTGACGCCAGTGTGCTGGGATCTGGAGACATTCAATTGCAGGCTTCTGAAAACCTGAAGGCCAGAGTATCGGGATCAGGTGATATCAGGTACCGTGGAAACCCAGAAAAGGAGAATTTTAAAACCACAGGTTCAGGCTCTGTTTCAAAAAATTAAGAGCTACTGAAGGGAAATGAAAAAAATCCTGAAGCCTAGGCTTCAGGATTTTTTGTTTTCAGGCTTTTTCGGGGAACCTGCAAAAGCAGAAAAACCCCCAGGACAAAGAAAGCCGTAAGGAAAAGGATCGAATAGCGAATACTCCCAAAGATCTGAGCCACCAGGCCATACAGAACCATCCCGATCACGATACCTATTTTTTCAGAAACATCATAAAAACTGAAATAGCTGGCGGTATCCAGGGTGTCTTCCGGGAGCATCTTCGAATAGGTAGAACGGGAAAGGGTTTGGATCCCTCCCATTACCAGCCCCACAAACCCGGCAGTCACATAAAACTGAGACGGGGTTTCCACAAAAAATGCGTAGGTGCATATAAAAACCCAGATAATATTGATGATCACCAGGGTATGGATATTTCCCAGTTTCATTGACACCCATGAAGTAAGCGTGGCCCCTGCCACCGCCACAAGTTGAATGAGAAGGATACTAATAATGAGACCGGTAGTGGCATTCTGGCTGCCCCAGTTCACCTCTTCTATCCCAAAATAGGTCGCTACCAGCATCACCGTTTGCACAGCCATACTGTATACAAAAAATGCCCTAAGGTATTTTTTTAGCTGCGGGTCATGCTCAAAGGAATACCAGATGCTTTTTAATTCTTTGTATCCATTGAAAAGCACATCATTCGTAAGCGTTTTTTTCTTATTCCCTTTGGGGAGATAAAAGTAAGTGATCTGACTGAAACCTATCCACCAAACTCCTGTTAGGACAAAAGACAATCGGGTTGGAAAGGCCTCGCTTTGAAAACCAAACACCTCATAATTAAGGATCAATATTAGACATATCACCAGCAGGATCACGCTGCCAATATATCCCATAGAAAACCCCCGGGCACTAATTTTATCCTGCTGGGAAGGAAAGGCAATATCTGGAAGATAGGAATTATAAAAAACCAGGCTGGACCAGAATCCTATTAGAGCCGTAAAGTAGCATAGCAGGCCAAACCAGAGATACTCCAGATTGAACCAGAACAAGCCGATACAGGAAAGGCCTCCCAAATAACAGAAGAATTTCAGGAAGTCCTTTTTATTCCCTACATAATCGGCAACGCCTGAAAGAAACGGACTCATTACAGCCACTACGAGAAAAGCAGCCGCAGTAACATAACTAATTAGTGAATCATTGTTGAAATTAATTCCGAACAACAGCACAGTGTCATCGATGATCTCCCCCTGTTCATTCTTCACAATGGTCAACGCACCGTAAAAAATGGGAAAGATAGTGGAAGCGATCACCAGGCTGTAAACAGAATTTGCCCAGTCATAGAAGGCCCAGGCATTCAGCAATTTATTACTTCCTTTCGGGAGTTTTTTCATTTTAGGATATTAAAAAAGCTGCCCGTTTACGGGCAGCTCCTAAAATATCATTTATTCTTTTAACCACAAGGGCATTAAAAAAATGCCAATCGTCCAACCTGTTTAATTGCTTTTAAAAGAAGTAACCCCGAATTTCCTGGCTTCTTCTTTGGCTTCTGAAGCCCACTTTTCAATATTCTGAATCCTTCGGTCAGAGGACGGGTGGGTGCTCAAAAATTCCGGAGGCTCCTGGCCAGAACTGGCCTCCTGCATCCTCCTCCACAAGTTCGCGGCTTCCATTGGTTCATAGCCGGCAAGCGCCATCAGGGTCAGCCCAATCCTGTCTGCTTCTGTTTCATGACTTCTGCTAAACGGCAGCATTACTCCCACTGTAGTACCTACACCATAGGCCTGTTCAAAGATCTGTTGGGTGCTTTCACTTCGGCCGCTCACCGCAATACTTCCAGCAACAGCTCCCAGCTGCTGTAGTTGTGCCGCGCTCATTCGCTGCGCCCCGTGATCGGCCAGGGCATGAGCTACCTCATGGGCCATAATAGCGGCTACTCCGGACTCGTGTTTTGCTATAGGCATTATACCTGTATAGAAAGCGATCTTCCCTCCGGGCATAGCCCAGGCGTTTACGGTCTCATCATCCTTAATAAGGGAAAACTCCCATTCATAATCCTCCAGGTATCCCTGGAATCCATTCGCATCAAGGTACCGCTTGGCAGCAGTAGCAATTTTTTGCCCTACATCATTCAGCATACGTGCCTCGGGAGTATTCCTTACCACCTCATTCTGGGCCAGGACCTCCTGATACTGTTGAAAAGCCGCAGGGAATATCTGCTCGTTGGAAACAAAATTCAGATTCCTTTCTCCGGTAAACGGATTGGTTTTACAAGCCGCCACCAAAAGAAAAATACTAAGAACCAGTGTGATATGTTTAAATTTCATAATATGAGATTTTTTGTTAAAGTTAATGAATACACTTCGGTCAGCTAAGGCCTTTAAACTAGCTTTAACAAAATACCTGCCAAAAGCGTAAATCCCTTACATTTCCTTATCAGGCCCCAAACTCTATTTTTAGTACCTTGCGGCTTTTAATGTTATGACCAAAGAAAAAAAAGACAAAACACCCGTACAGAGACTGCTTGTACCTTCTTACATCCTCTACACAGGAAAGATACTTACTGCGATCTCCCCCTTTCTGGCAAGCCGGTTTGCGGCTAAGCTTTTTCTCACCCCCTTCCGTTATAAACTCCCACCAAGGGAACAGGAGATGGATCGGAACAGCCAACAGGAACGCCTAACCATTCCGGCGATCAAAAAAGAGATCGTGGTGTACCACTATGGAGATTCGCCTAAGAAAATCCTGCTCTCCCATGGCTGGAGCGGCCGTGGCACCCAGCTGGCGGTAATGGCCGAAGCTTTGGTCAGGAATGGATATAGTGTGGTTAGCTTTGATGCTCCCGGCCACGGAAAGGCCCCGGGGAAAATGAGTATGATGCCATATTTCATCGATGCCATCCATTTTTTAAATGAAAGGTATGGTCCTTTCGAAGCGGCGATTGGTCATTCCCTCGGGGGTATGGCTTCTTTG
>JBEPWW010000090.1:0-8731 GCA_041642215.1 Salinimicrobium sp.
CTTACAAACTAGTATCTTTGTAAAAAAATTAACTATGAGTAGAAACGACAGGTCAACAGGTAAAAAATACAGCGGCAGACAGGGTGGAGGCGAAAGAAAGAAATCACATGCCCGCGGTAATTCCCCTGTTAACCGGAATGAAAAGGATCCAAAAGATATGGCTCGCGGCAACGCCCCTTTAAAAAAGAAGCAGGGAGACAAGAGTGAAGGTATCAGGCTGAATAAATACATAGCCAATTCGGGGATGTGTTCAAGAAGGGATGCCGATATTTATATCGCTGCCGGAAATGTGACGGTTAATGGCAAAACCATTACAGAGATGGGGCACAGGGTAAAACTCACCGACGAGGTGAAGTTTGATGGCCGTAGGGTAAATCCTGAAAAACCGGAATATATTCTTTTGAACAAACCTAAAGGTTTCTACGTCACGGGGAGCCTCGAACGAAAGAACCGTACGGTTATGGATCTGGTTGCCAGCGCTTCCAAATCCAAACTGGATCCCGTAGGAAAATTAGATACACAGGCCACGGGCTTGCTGTTGTTTACCAATGACGGTACCATGGCTAAAAAACTGGCTAATCCTAAGAATGGGATCAGGCAGATCTATCATGTCGAACTGGATAAAGAAGTAGCCTTTGAAGACTTGCAAAAGATACGCGAAGGGGTCAACCTGGAAGATGGTTCTGTTAAAGTAACCGAGGTGAGCTATGTGGAAAATAAACCGAAGCGTGAAATAGGATTGGAGATAAAGAGTACAAAAAATCATGTTGTGCAGCGTATCTTTAAAAGCCTGGGATATGAGGTGGTGAAACTGGACCGGGTGATCTATGACGGACTGTCTAAGAAAGACCTGCCACGCGGCCACTGGCGCGTGTTGTCCAAACAGGAGATCATTAATTTAGGGAATTTGTAGCAGGTAAAAACCTGTAATCTTCAAATGAAATACATACATGCTTAAAAAACCCTGAAATTCAGGGTTTTTTGCTTTTTTGGAAGTACTGAAAAATATCTTTTGTGCAATTGATATTTTAATACATTTGCCGTAGCTAAGCATGTGTTAATGAAATATAATTACTCCGGTCATTAAGAGCCGGCTTCTACTTCTAAAGGCCTTTCCCACAGGGGATCATGTGGCCTTAACAAACATTTATCACCTGATTTTTTCATCATTGAACTATAATTTCTACTTTTTAACTTTTTAAACCTTATTTACATAAACAATTGAATACTAAGTACAACGATCTAATAGACCAGACCTACTACTTCCCCCAGGAGGAATTCAAAGTCGAAGGAAATGAACTTCAATTTCACGGAATCGATTTGATGGAGTTGGTTCGAAAGTACGGTGCTCCCTTAAAATTCACCTATCTTCCAAAGATATCAGAGAATATAAACAGGGCGAAAACATGGTTTTCTGAAGCCATGGAGAAGAGCGATTATAAAGGCAGTTACAATTATTGTTACTGTACCAAAAGCTCTCATTTTGAACACGTACTCAATGAAGCCTTAAAAAACGATATTCATATAGAAACTTCTTCGGCAGTAGATATCAATATCGTGGAAAGCCTGAAGGAAAAGGGCAGGATCACAGATGAGACCTATGTGATCTGTAACGGGTTCAAACGGGATTTTTATATTTCCAATATTGCCAGGTTGATCAATAATGGCCATAAGAACTGTATTCCCATTATCGATAACTATGAGGAACTGGATCTACTCTCAGAAGCCATAGACGGTAAATTCAAGGTTGGGATCAGGATCGCTTCAGAAGAAGAGCCTAAATTCGAATTTTATACTTCCAGGCTGGGGATAGGATATAAGAACATCGTTCCTTTCTTTAATAAGCAGATCAAAGATAATGAACAGGTGGAGCTTAAGATGCTGCATTTTTTTATCAACACCGGGATCCGGGACACTGCATATTATTGGAACGAATTATTAAAATGTCTTAAGGTGTATATTAGCCTTAAACGGATTTGTCCTGAGCTGGACAGCCTCAATATTGGAGGTGGTTTTCCTGTCAAAAACTCCCTGCACTTTGAGTATGACTACAAATACATGGTGGACGAGATCGTAAACCAGATCAAGCTGGCCTGTGATGAAGCTGAGGTCGAGGTGCCGCATATTTTTACGGAATTCGGTTCTTTTACAGTAGGGGAGAGTGGCGGAGCCATCTATGAGATCCTGTACCAGAAGCAACAGAATGACCGTGAAAAATGGAACATGATCAATTCATCTTTTATTACTACCCTTCCGGATACCTGGGCGATAAGCAAGAAATTTGTGATGCTGGCGGTCAACAGGTGGAATGATGAATATGAACGCGTATTGCTGGGAGGACTTACCTGTGATAGTGATGACTATTATAATTCAGAACAGCATACCAATGCGATCTATCTTCCCAAATATAAGAAGGATAAGCCTTTATATATTGGTTTTTTTAATACCGGGGCCTACCAGGATACCATTGGAGGTTTCGGCGGCTTACAGCATTGTCTCATCCCTCAGCCAAAACACGTGTTGATCAACCGGGATGAAGAAGGCAACCTGGTAACCGAGCTTTTTAGCGAACAGCAAAAGCCGGAGGATTTCTTAAAAATCCTGGGTTATCAATAGGACGAGAATTTTTTATTATTTTTAATTACGTGAAGCAACCAATTTTAAAGTATAATAACTGCCAATCATGAATAAAAAGAATTACGCAGGCATTCCTGACAAGTATGCACGTTTAGATGACGCCAAAGTGGTTTTAATTCCAGTCCCATACGATGGAACGAGTACCTGGGGTAAGGGAGCCGATAAAGGTCCTGACGCCTTTCTTGAGGCTTCAGAGAACATGGAGCTTTTTGACATCGAAACCCGTACAGAGGTCTATAAAAAAGGAATATATCTTGCTCCTCCGGTAACCGAGGATTCTTCACCAGAAAAGATGGTGGAGGCGGTTCACAAGACGGTGAAGAACTACATCAAACAGGAAAAATTCGTGACCATTTTTGGTGGGGAACATTCTGTTTCTATAGGAACAATTCGTGCTTTTAATGAAAGTTTCGAGGACCTTACGGTAGTACAGATCGATGCGCATGCAGATCTGCGGCCCGAGTATGAAGGAACGAGCTGCAATCATGCCTGTGCAGTACATGAAGCCAGCAAAAAGACCAATTTGATCCAGGTAGGTATCCGATCAATGGATATTTCTGAAATGGATCATATGGATGAAAATCAGGTGTACTGGGCTCATGATCTCTATGAGGATTGGATGGATGATGCTATAGGGCAAATGACGCCTAATGTATTCATTACCATCGATCTTGATGCCTTTGATCCTTCTATCCTGCCATCAACGGGAACACCTGAACCGGGAGGGATGTTCTGGTATGAAACCCTGGAGTTCCTGAAATTGATGTTCAGAAAAAAGAACGTGGTGGGCTTTGATATTGTCGAGCTTAATCCAAATGAAAATGAGAAATCCTCAGATTTTTTAGCCGCAAAACTGTATTACAAGATGCTGAGCTATAAATTCAAATATTTAAACTTTAATGACGAAGACGAAGATGAGTAAAGGAGCGATCACAGAATTCCTCGAAAGACATTTTAAACATTTTAATGCTGCCGCCCTGGTGGATGCCGCTCAGGGATACCAGGACCAGCTGGACAAAGGTAACAAGATGATGGTTACCATGGCCGGGGCCATGAGTACCGCAGAAATAGGTAAGATCTTTGCCGAAATGATCCGTCAGGATAAGGTGCATTTTATTTCCTGCACCGGGGCGAACCTTGAAGAAGATGTGATGAACCTGGTGGCACATACCCATTATGAGCGCCTGCCGCATTACCGCGACCTTACCCCGCAGGATGAGTGGGATCTTCTTGAAAGAGGACTAAACAGAGTGACTGATACCGCTATTCCCGAAGAGGAAGCTTTCCGCAGGATACAAAAACATATCGTGAAGATCTGGAAAGACGCTGAAGCTGCCGGGGAAAGATATTTTCCGCATGAATTCATGTATAAGCTCCTGTTAAGCGGCGTAATGGAAGAATATTATGAGATCGACCTGAAGGATTCCTGGATGTATGCCGCAGCCGAAAAGAACCTGCCTATGGTGGTTCCGGGTTGGGAAGACAGTACCATGGGCAATATCTTCGCTTCTTACGTGATGAAAGGTGAGCTGAAGGCGAGTACCATGAAATCGGGAATTGAATATATGGGATACCTGGCCGACTGGTATACCAAAAATACGGATATAGGGGTAGGTTTCTTCCAGATTGGTGGAGGAATTGCCGGCGATTTTCCAATATGCGTGGTGCCTATGTTATACCAGGATATGGAGATGCATAGCATTCCTTTCTGGAGCTATTTCTGCCAGATCTCAGATTCCACCACCAGCTATGGATCGTATTCCGGAGCCGTTCCTAATGAAAAGATCACCTGGGGAAAACTGGATAAGGACACGCCAAAGTTTGTCATTGAAAGTGATGCCACTATTGTGGCCCCGCTGGTCTTTGCACATATCCTCGGAATGTAATTTCCTAAATAATAAATTCTGAAAAGATCCGGCGTCTGCAAAGGCACCGGATCTTTTATTTCAGGTCTTTGGCCACGAATTCTCAATTGAAGTTCTTTGTGCTCTTTCTGTAATCTCTGTGTTCCCTGGGTGACCCGGAATTATTCCTGATCTGCGCAAATCTGCGGCCTCTGCGGGAAAATTTTGCGTGCTTTGCGAGAAATTTTAGAACTTATTATGTAGGTAAGCTATATGATTGACATCCAGGATCAATTTCAAATCACCCAATCTTCAAATTTTCAAATCTGCTTTCTGCAGCAGATCACTCCTGTTTCCAATTATAATCTCATAGACAAAAACTCCAAAAACTGCCATATATTCCAGGGCAACCAGCCACAGGTTCTCTTCAAAGCCGGCACGGGCATAAGCGGAGTAACTCAGTACGACGAGCAGGCTCCATACCAGCACAAACCTGTACCCGGTAAAGATCGAGATGAGCAGAGGCGTGACCAGGTACCACGGATGCACTGTGGTGGCCAGGAAAAGGTAAATACTGATGCTAAATAACATGGAGGTGAGTAGACCGGGAAGGGTTTTGTTTCGCTGATGAAAGGACAGAAAAATGATAAACAGGAATACGAGGACCCCCATAACCGGGCCGGCGCTCTGGATAATGTTATACCCCTGGATTTGATAACCAAGCCACCTGATGAGGTAGTAGATCCCCGCGTTGAATTCGAATTTTTGAAACCAAAGGCCTATGCTTGAGCTGTAATTGGTCAAAAATGCTTCGGAAAGGAAGGGGAGAAAAGACAGCAGTACCAAAGATCCACTGGTTGCATAATATACGAATGCCTTTTTAGGTTTCAGGTACCTGAACAGGAGCGGAAGAAAAAGCAGGGGGATAAGCTTGACCGAAATCGAACAGGCAAACCAGAAGGCACTGACCGGCCATTTTTTCTGGTGCAGGTAATAAAGGGATACCAGCAGAAAAAAAACCATCACCCCTTCGAAATGCAGGTTTCCGGTAAGTTCAATGATGATAAAGGGATTCAACAGGTACCAGAAAATGCGGTTTTCCGGCAGGTTTAGTTTTTGGAGCAGTTTCCTTCCGAAGTAAAAGATACCCATATCTGCCGCGATAATAATCAGCCGCAGGCTTACGACAGCTCCCAGCATGCTTTTGCCGCCCAATAGCGCTGCCAGGGCAAATAACAACTGATTCAACGGAGGGTAATTCGTGGGATTACCTGCACTGAGTTCTCCCATGCCATTGAATAGAGTTTGAGCGCCTTCTATAGGTGGATTGGCTATTAATTCGTTGGGTGTGAAAAGATAAGGATTGAGTCCCTGCAGCAGGAGCTTCCCGTCCCATATAAACCGGTAAAAATCCTGCGACAGGTTGGGGATGGAAAACAGAAAGATCAACCTGAATAGGATGGCAGCACCCAATAAGACCTTAAAATTGCCTTTTTCCATCTGAAAGATCTTCCAGCTTAAAAAGAAGAGTGCGCCATAGAGGCTGAAGAGTCTAATGAAGTCATCGCGATCCAGATCATAGGCAAAAACCGCGTAAAATGCGCAGGATGCCAGGAAAAGAAGGAGCGGGATCTTATGAAGGCTTATAAATTGTTTCATTTTCCTCCAGACCTAACAGGTTTTGGAAACCTGAAAGGTCTCCGGAACTCAATATTTAAAGAAGTCAAAACCACGTAGGTAAATCCGAAGAACAACATCAGGTGAAACAGGAGCAGGCGGTAATTTTCAAGATTAAAAGCTGAAAAGATCGCGAAGGCGAACAGCAGCATCAAAGAAATTTCCAGCAGCAGCTGGAAGGTGATCTTTGAAGGGGTTTTTTTCAGGAGCCTCTCTTTCCCGTCCAGATTGAACTTTGGGGTCCTGATGAACTCACTCCTTTTTCCAAAATGCCCTTCCAGGACTGCCCTGGAATTATGGACAGAAAACCCCATCGCGATGGAGAAAAAAGTGAAGAACAGGATTGAAAACTCAAGAAAAGAGTGGAAGCTTCGTCCTTTAATTTTTGCAAAAGTGACCCAGTAAGAAGTAAAAAAGATCAGGGTGCTAATGCTGAAGAACAGCATGACGCCCGTGTAGAATTCATACTCTGCTCCCGTAGTGATAAAAAGTACCGGCACACTCAGCAGTGCGAGCAGCAGCACCAGGAGAAACAGGCTGCTGTTCAACAGGTGAAAAAAACTGTGGATCCTGGTGCCGATGGATACACTCTTGTTCAGCCATAACTTGCGGTAATTCTTCTGAAAGTTTTCGGCAGCCCCTTTGTTCCACCTGAACTGCTGCGAACGGGCGGCAGAAATGGTGATGGGCAGTTCAGCAGGAGTCTCCACTTCTTCCAGGTATTTGAACTTCCAGCCTTTGAGTTGTGCCCGGTAGCTCAGGTCGAGATCTTCGGTAAGCGTGTCTCCTTCCCAGTTGCCGGCGTCCAGGACGCACTCTTTTCTCCAGATACCTGCCGTGCCATTAAAATTGATAAAATGATTCCCTACATTTCTGCCGGTTTGTTCCAGGATGAAATGAAAATCCAGTAAAAAAGCCTGAAGTTTTGTAAGCAGGGAATAATTGCGGTTAAGATGCCCCCAGCGGGTCTGCACCACGCCTATATTTTTATCCCTGAACCAGGGAATGGTCTTTTGCAGCCAGTCTTTCCCCGGAAGGAAATCTGAATCAAAAATAGCAATAAACTCCCCTTTTGCGATCTCCAGCCCTTCCTTAAGTGCTCCCGCTTTAAAGCCTTCCCGGTTGGAGCGGCAAATATGCTGTATGTTGATCCCCTTTTCTTTTATTTCGGTTATAAGTCGCTGGGTAAGTTCTACGGAGTCATCTGTGGAGTCATCCAGTACCTGGATCTCGAGGCTTTCCCGGGGGTAATCTATTTCAGCTATATTTTTCAGTAGCCGTTCCACCACCGGTTTTTCGTTGTAAAGAGGCAGCTGAACAGTGACAAAAGGAACCTGGGAGGGATCCGAAAAATCTATTTTTTCGGGACTCTTATTGTTTTTTCTGCTTTTCCGGTAATTCAAAAGCAGCTGTAATTGTGCCAGGCTGTACAGGAAAATAACGAACAGCAGCAGGGTGAAGAGTAAAAGGATCGCAGTATCCATTATTTAAAACTGTATTTAAAGATCCATTCCAGAATCTTGACCCCGGCCATAAAAGCGCCTTTCACAGTGCCTGAAACTTTTGAGACCCCGATCCGGTTTCGGTAGTGAAGGGGCACCTCCTCATAGGAATAGTTTTTCTTCAGGGCTTTCAGCTGCATTTCCACCGTCCAGCCGTAGGTTTTATCTTCCATTTCCAAAGCCAGCAGTTTATCATACTTGATCGCCCTGAAGGGGCCCAGATCTGTAAACCGGGCGTTGAAAAATAATTTCATCAGGCTTGTCGCCAGCCAATTCCCGAATATCTGCGGGAAGGTCATCGCTCCTTTCTCTCGCCATCTTTTTACGCGGGCACCGATCACCAGGTCCACATCCCGCTCCAGGATGGGCTCCACGATCTTTGTGAGTTCTTCGGGAAAATCACTATAATCCCCATCTAAAAATACGATAATTTCGGGGCTTTTCTGTTGGGCGGCGATATAATCCATGCCCTTAAGGCAGGCATAGCCATATCCTTTCCTGGGTTCCCGCAATACCGTGGCCCCGGCTTTGCGCGCATTGGCTTCGGTGGCATCTGTGGAGTTGTTGCTTACCACGATCACTTCATCAACCAGCGATGGAATATCATTGATCACATGGCCGATGGATCCGGCTTCGTTGTAGGCGGGAATAATTACTTTTATAAGTGACATTCCGCAAAGAAAAATAAAGCAGATCGAAAAATCAGGATATAATTTAAATATTGGAGATTTTTGCGGAAATCTGTGCGATCAGCGGGAAAAGATTCCAGCCACGAATTCAAGAAGTGGAATTTGGTGCTTGTAATTTGGTGCTTACTGCACTTCTTTTCGGGCTTCCTGCTTTTGCTGCTGAATCAGGTCGAGCAGGTCAACATCATTTCCGAGGAGCACCGCATCCCCGTTGATCCTTCCGTCAAGAGGTCCGTTTTCCAGTTTTAACACTCCCCGCGGGCATACCGCCGAACAAATTCCGCAGCCCACGCAACTGGAGCGTACGATATTTTCCCCTTTTTGAGCATAGGCCTTTACATCGATCCCCATTTCACAATAGGTGGAGCAGTTTCCGCAGGAG
>JBEPWW010000091.1:0-8702 GCA_041642215.1 Salinimicrobium sp.
CCAGGCCTTCCTCCTGTGATAAAGCAACAGCATTGTTTTCCTGTTTGCAGCTTACCAGAAGGCTTATTGAAAATATAAAAAATGTGTAAATCAGTTTTTTCATTGTGTAGATTTGTAATAATTCTTTAATAGGTGAAGCCGAGCTTATCTAATCCTGTTTTGATTTCCTCAATCGACATGAACAGCTCCCATGGCAGTCCGGTGCGATGGTTTTCGATCATCGCGACAATTGGACCCTGGTCTATAGCGAGATAGCCATCGGCATACCACTTGTATTCTTCAGAAAAGGCATCATAAAATCCATATTGGCCCCATAATTTACTTCCCAGTTCTTCATAAAAATATCTCATTGCCTTCATGGATCTTTCCGGAGTATACGGAAAGGAGGAAAGTGCAGCGGTTGGGGTGATCACGCCAAGGTCATTTGTAGGACTGTGAGCCGCATAACCCTGATAGCTGTCAGAAGCGGTAAGACCCCAGGAATTTTCTCCATATCTCTCAAAATTCCTTGGATTATCAATTGCATAATTATAATGAATAAGGCTATGGGCTGTATTTTGATCCCAATAGGTGGCATACTGATCGATTAAATTCCGAGGATCCAGACCTATAAAAGAATAATGCGCAAAAAATAATGGACCGCCATAAGCAGGACCTAGCGGGAGATTGATGTTATAATATTTCCGATTATTAATTATATTTCCGTTTGAGGCCCATCCCTGGTGATAGACTTCTGGCTTTATAGCATGTGTAGGAGAAGCGGCTGCGAGAATATATGTGATAAGTGCTTCATTCCAGCCTATGATCTTCAGGTTCTTTTCAAATTTAAAATTGGGGGACCAGTGCCAATAAAGCACATTTTCTTCCTTCGCGTACCAATCCCATTCCACTGCTTCCCATAAGGCAGTGATACGATGGTGGATTTCTGTTTCTTCTGAAAAATACTGACGGGCAATTAGAAGCCCCTGCATTAAAAATGCTGTTTCAACAAGATCCCCTCCGTCATCTTTTTCACTAAAAGGTCGAACCTGGACCGAATCATCTAAATACCAGTGTGCAAAAGCTCCGTGAAAAGTAGGTGCTTCCTCTAAAAAATCAAGAATTTTTTCCAGCCTTTGAATAGCTTCATTTCGGCTTATCCATCTTCGCTCCACAGCTACAGGAAAAGCTGCAATTCCAAAACCCGATCCTCCGATGGTTACAATATTTTTCCCCTCACCACCGTAAGCATCATCCTGGGAACGTTCTTTGGCGAGACCGGAATTTGTGCCGGCAAAATCCCAAAAATAGTTGAAGGTTTTTTCCTGGACGAGGTCGAGGAGTTCGTCATCTGCAAGAGGTTCCTCCTTCGGAAGTTCTGGTTGAGGCGCAGGTTTTTCTTCTGAAATTTCTTCTATTTCATTACTGGTACTACAGCTTAGCATAGTCAGCAGTAAGGCAGGAATATGTAATTGACTGAATTTCAAAAGCCGGTTTTTAACTTATAAGAGAAAGAAAAAAATGGCTGCCGCAAAGCTCACTGGCATCGTGGCAGCCAAAAAAAATGAATTATATTACCATCCAGGATTTTGATCCATGGTTGGTGTTTGGATCAATTGGTTTTCAGGAATCGGGAAAAGCCAATGTCTTTCCTGGAATTCCACACCATGAGTAGCCATAGCTTCTGGAGCCTGTCCTGTTCGAATAAGATCAAACCACCTGTCGTGCTCAAAAGCCAGTTCCAATCTTCTTTCCTGCCAGATTTTTTGCAATAAAGCCTGTTGAGAAAGACCGCTTACCGGTTCCAATTCTACTCTTTCCCTTACCTCGTTCAATGCTGCCATTGCTGTTTCAAGATCTCCTAAACGAGCTGCAGCTTCTGCTTTTATTAGAAGCACCTCAGCATAGCGCAGAACGCGAATATTCTTGTCTGTATCTCCGGCACCTGCATTTGCACTGGAATAAGCTTTTTCATTGTACATTGGGTTCTCAACGAATTCGCTGACCTCCCGACCGTCCCAAAGTGTTTCCCCCGCAAATATGATCGTTGCATCCCTGCGGATCTCGTCACCTTCTTCATTGAAAGCATTTAGTAAATCTTCAGAAGGGGTATTAAAGCCCCAGCCCCAGCCACTGGCCCCACGGGCGCCTTGTACCTGGGAATATTGCTGTACTCCATGAGCAATGTCTTCTCCTCTGGCCTGAATTTCAAAAATGGACTCTATGCCATTTTCTGAATACTCCCTCCAGATATCTTCATAATTATCCTCCAGGCCGTATTCCCCTGAAGATATCACGGCATTTGCATAATCCAGTGCCAGTTGCCATTCTTCCTGATACAGGTGTACTTTAGCTAATAAAGCCTGAGCTGCTCCTTTTGTAACCCGGCCTAAATCTCTGGCGTCATACTCACTTTTTGTAGGCAAGGCAGTAATGGCGTCTAATAGGTCCTGTTCGATATAGGCATAAACCTCTTCTTTGGGATTTCTTTCAGAAAGGTCGGCTTCAGGATCGATTACAGGATTTCCGTTTTCAAACGAAATTTCTCCCTGAATAGGCACATCCCCCCATCCGCGTACAAGGAAGAAATAGGTATAGGCTCTTAGAAATTTTGCTTCTCCAATGAGCCTTTCAGAATTGCTTCCTCCTTCTTCCCGTGCAAATGCAATGGCATAGTTCGCCCTTCCTATGGTTTTATACCAGTGTTCCCACATAGCCTGAATTGATCCTGCCGTACTTGTATAGGTAAGGGCATCCAGCAAATCCTTATCTGCACCGGTATCTGTAGGAGAGCTTCCTTTATTGGCGTTATCTGAAATGATCTCGGTAATCCCCAGATAAGAGAAGGCATATGGCCACTCAGTGAACATTCCGTATACTCCGGTAACGAAATCTTCAGGTGTGAAGTTTTCATCGCGGTCTTCAACTGCAATATTCTCCCGGGATTCCACTTCCAGGAAATCCTCACTACACCCTATAACCATTGATGTGGCGAGGAGAAATAATGATATTTTAAATATATTTTTCATAAGTCCTTTTTTTTGATGATTACAAAGAGATGTTTACACCCATTAAGTAGGTACTGGTATTTGGATAAGCAGACAATTCAATACCTGTAGTCCCATAAGGGTTTCCATTAGAATTTAATTCAGGTGTAAACCCTGAATAACCGGTAAAGATCACGGGGTTTTGTGCAGAAGCATAGATCCTTATACTTTGTACAAAATCTGAAAAGTCAGGCAGGGTATATCCCAGCGTGATGTTGTTGATCCTGAAGAAAGCTCCGTTTTCCAAATAATAATCTGAAGCTTCTATATCACGATCGGCACCCGGGTGCTCATTGGTACTGCCCGGTCCGGTCCATCGGTTTTCGAACATTTCGGCACTAACATTTTCACCTCCAAGACGCATAGCCTTTAATGCGTTGTACACTTTATTTCCGGCCACACCATAGCCATCGAGGCTAAAGTCCAATTGTTTATAGTTCATGGAGAGGTTTATCCCGTAATTGAACTTAGGAATATAAGATCCTTTATATACCTTATCGCGATCATCAATGACTCCATCCCCATTTTGATCTACGTAGCGAAGATGTCCTGGTCTTGCAGGTCCTCTTGAGGCATTATTATCAATTTCCTCCTGGGTTTGCCAAACTCCGTTGGTCTCATACATCCACCATGCACCCAACGGCTGGCCTTCTGCAAGACGTTTGGTGATGATTCCACCAAACCCGAGGCTTCCGCCGAGCTGACCTTCATAGTTGGTTTGTACATTGGTCACCTCGTTATCATTGTAAGAACCGTTCAAGCCTATGTTGTAATAGAAATCATCATTTACCTGGTTATTCCAGTTAACAGCGAATTCAAGACCGGTGTTTTGCACTTCTGCACCGTGGTCAAAGAAATCTGACGAAAAGGTGGAGTTGAGTAATGGTTGTACCTGGAGAATGGTATTTTCTGTAGTTCGCTTATAATAATCCAGGCTACCACTTAATCTTCGGTCAAACAGTTCATACTCCAGACCTATACTAAGCTCTTCAACAATTTCCCAACTAATATCACGGGCCAAAGCACCTATAAACGCTCCATATACGAGTCGTTGATTTGGACCAAATACATAGTTCATGCTTGAACTTGCAGGATTTGTAAGGATTTGAGTTGCGTTGAATGGTACGTTTGCATTTCCAAGTTCACCCCAGGAAGCCCTTAGCTTAAGTAAATTGATGGTTTCATGATCAGAAAGAAATTCTTCATTAGAAAGCGTCCATCCCACCCCAAAAGCGGGAAATGTTCCATAGAAATCTTCATTTTCCTGAAAGGTACTGGAACCATCCCTTCTCAAGGTTCCTGTGAAATAATATTTTCTGTCGAAGTTATATTGTAATCTTCCAAAATAGGAAAGGAAATTGGTAGGGGTGAAGTAGGTTTGGTTGACCTGCCTGTCATACTGGTCACTTCCATGCCTTACGCTCCAGTACTGTTCTGCTTCCGGTACATCATACACCTGGTAATTATCACTCATACCTATTCCTATTTGCTCCATTGATCCTCCAAGGGTGAGGTCCACATTATGGTCACCAAAGGAATTTTTGTAATTGGCAAAGTTGTCCCAGTTATATTTGTAAGTTTCTGAAGAGGAAAAAGACAGGGAATTATAGGCATACTGGGTACTTTCGGGGTTTTGTGCTTTTAAAGATTCGAACTCCTCTATAGTTCGTGTTGGATCTGAAGCTAAAAACCTTTCCTGTATCGGATTGAAGGAGCGGCCGCGGAAAAATTCCTTTCGGGCTCCATATCGTGAGGTGAAAGTGATCTCATCTGTGATCCTTAATTCAGCTGCTATGCTTCCCTGGATGTTCATTGAGTTATTGACCTCGTTGGCAAAATCAACTTCTGCCACCGGGTTTCCATGGCTGGTCAACCTACCAATACTTTCCCCGGGACCGGCAATATAGGTGGCCTCTCCGGTAGTACGATTGTAATAAGCTCCCCCATATCTTCCATTTGGATAAAAAACAGGCACCAAAGGAGATTGCCTGTAAGCGACATTAAAAGCTCCAAATGGTTTTGGAGTGTCCTTTCTGATCCCTATGTTTAAGTTCTGTGTGATCTTTACATGATCGTCCAGTAGCCTAAAGGTATTATTACTCGTAATAGTTGATCTTCTGAATGTTTGATCCTTAAGTACGCCTTCCTCCTGGTAATAATCATAACCGAAGAAATAATTGATGTTTTCTCCTCCACCTGAAATGTCAAGGCTGGAATTCTGGACATGTCCCACCTGGGTTACCTCTTCATACCAATCTGTATCATAATCCTGATCCCTCCTGAGCTGGTCTCCTCCAACAGCAGCATTCTCCTCGTTAAAGTAGGTGATGTATTGTGGCGCATTAGCCATTTCTACCTGATTAAGTATAGGCTTTACTCCATAAAAGTTTCGCAAATTGATCTTGGCAACACCTTGTTTACCTTGTTTGGTTGTGACAATGATGACCCCATTTGCAGCCCTTACCCCATATATGGCGGCAGAAGAAGCGTCTTTTAAGAAGTCAATGGATTCAATGTTGGCCGGACTTATATTCTGAATATCATTTACCGGAGTACCATCTACAACATAAAGTGGATCCCGCCCTCCAAGGGCAGTACCTAATCCACGAATTGTCACGGTGGGTGTGGCTCCCGGGGCATCAGAATTAATAATGTTCACACCGGCTACTTTTCCCTGTAATGCCTGAGTAGCAGTTGAAGCCGGCTGCCTAACGATCTCAGAAGAAGATACAGAGCTAATGGCTCCCGTTAAGTCTTGTTTTTCCTGTGTTCCATATCCTATTACCACTACCTCACCCAGCTCGGCAGCAGATTCGGTTAATGTGACGATGTATTCATTCTGGGTGTCAATAGTAAATACCTGCGCCTCAAAACCGAGAAAGGTAACGCGAAAGGAATCACCTTCTTGCACGTCTTCCAGCGTGAAGTTTCCATCAAAATCGGTGATGTCAAAGATGTTCTTGTCCACCACTTTCACCTCTGCTCCCGGCAGGGGCATTCCCTGAGAATCCAAAACCTGCCCGGTTATTGTTTTATTAACCTGAGCGATGGCCGGATTTATGATCAGAAATGCGAAAAGAAAAAGTAAAGTATTTTTCATGTGATCATTATTTTTTTGAATTGTCTTCCGAAAATAAAGCCATGAAATAAATTATCGCAAACGATTTAGTACATAACTACTACTTCAGGAACCAGTTCTGAGTTAAGTTCCTTAAAAATAAGCAATTACGCAATAATTGGTGTAGGCTAAAATGTTAATTTAAGCGAATGTTGTAGTAATGTTGTAGTAGTTTTCTATGCGAAAAATTCAGAAACTAAGGGGATTAAAAATTCTTTATAAGGAAAGCTGAAAGATTCTCCTGGCTGTCCAGGTCCATTTTCTTTCTCAGTCTATATCGGTGCACTTCGACTCCTCTGACAGATTTTCCCATTAGAGGTGCAATTTCTTTAGAGGTTAGGTTCATTTTTAGATAGGAGCAGAGTTTTAAGTCTTTAGCCGTGAGCTTAGGATAGTTTTCAAGCAGGTCTTTAGAGAAATCTTCATGCACTTCTTTAAAGTTGGTCTCAAATACCTGCCATTCATCTTTATTTTTTACGGCCTTGTTGATCTTGTTCATGATATGCTTAAGGCGGTACTGGTTTGAAAACTTATCCTTGTCTTTATTAAGCTCCCCCTGAATATCCATAAGCACCTCATTCTTTTTTGCTGCCATCAGGGTGGTGTTGGCCAATTCCTTTCGCTTCATCATGATCTCATCTTCCAGCCGCTTTTTCTCTAAGCGCACCATCTGTTCCCTATGTTCTTTTTGTAACTTCTGTTCGAGTAGGAGCCGGTGCTTTCGCAGTTTACGTTTGTTCATCAAATAGACAAAGCCGGTAAGGACCACTAATAATAAAATGTAGATAATTTTAGCGGGGAGGGATAAATACCAGGGAGGCTGTACACTAAAATGCATCAAAGCTGGAGCTGACGTATGGCCCTGGGGATCCATGGCATATATTTGCAAGGCATATTCTCCATGAGAGAGGTTTTGAAAGTTGATCGTTCCAGCTGTGATTTTCCCTTTCTGGCTTTGGTTCCCATCCAGTTTATAATGCAAACTATTGGCATTTGATCCCGGAAGACCGGCAAGAACGGTCAAATTCCTGCTGCTTTTGTAGGGTATTGAAGGGGATGAAGTGAGGTCATATAGGAACTCTTGATCCCGAAAGGCTTTGATAAATGGTGTGTGAAGGGAACGATTTTGCTGAATATGAATTAATTCATGAAGGTCAATTCTTGCAAATCCGTCTTTCAGGGTCAAATAGTACAGCGAATCCCCGGCTTTGATCATGGCCTCATTTCCTTTAACGGGACGCTTCTTGAGCTCTTCAAAACTTATTCTTACCTGCTCATTTTTAAAGTTCGTAAAGATAACCCCACTATTTGTACGATTAGAAAACCAGTAACCATTCTCGTCTTCCAGAAGGAGTTCCTGATTACCATATTCCCCGAGTTCCTCGAAAATCTCCAGGGTGTCCTTTAAGGTACTGTACAGGTACCACTGCTCATCTTTTAACAGGCTAATGTTGCCATTGACCTTGAAAATATTTGACCGGTAGTCTACCTGATCCCCACCTATTTGTTGCAGAAAAGAGGTTTGGGAGTTTTCACCCGTCAGTCCAATTCTGTAGATGCCTTTATTGGCATGTTCAGCCCAAACAGTAGAGGGGGTTTCGAAAAGCAGCTTTTTAACAGGAAACCGCAATCCGGCAATTGTTGAAAGGGTATCTGCGGAAGGATCGTAGATGCTGATCCCGGTATAGGTTCCTATGAAAAACTTATGATCATATGGAGATTTTATGATCTGGAAACTTCCTGTTCTAGTGTCGATTGGCAGAACCCGATCTTCTTTTACCCGAAAAGTTCCTGAATTGTGGTTGACAAATAAATTTCCATCCAGGACCTGGAGGTTCCACGAATGTCCCTGTCCTCCTTCCAACATTTGAATTCCTGAGTCAGTAATGTTGTAAACACCGGTATTGGTAGCGGCATATACGGATTGGTTGTGAAAAGCGAGATCATATACCGCGCCCAGTTCTCCGGTATGATCAGTGTAGAAGTTTACAGGGGAGGCCAGATCGACCTCATCTATTCCGTCATCGAGAGCCAGCCAGAGTTTTCCTGCCCTAAAGACCATTCCTAAAACAGTATTGTTTTGCAGTCCGTTTTCCCGGTTATAGATTTTTGTACGCCCCGTTCTTAGATTATGATGCATAACACCATTCCTTACTGTAGCTAACAGCAACTCGTTTTCCCCAACACGCATCACATGGTTGAACTCAGCCTCTGCAAGTCCCTGATTTAAGTGTGGACTGGGAAACAGGAAACATTTTTCCCCATCATATTTATAGAGTTGGTCCCTGGTTCCAATTAACAATTCGGTCCCATCCACCTCCATATCCAAGACTCTTTTCCCTTTTAATACTTCCTGATTGCGTAAAGGCTCCATGGAACCATCCTCATTGAGATAATGAAGCCCCTGTTGGGGGACGGCAATTAGTAATCTACCCTTATAGACCGCCATTTTATTAACTCCAATATTTTTGACTACCCCTATCTTATCCTGTTCATATTTATAAATGGCTCCAAACGACCTAAAGTAAATTGCTTGCTGATAGGGAATGATCTCCCAG